>CAYWTY010000023.1:0-23102 GCA_964461335.1 uncultured Oscillospiraceae bacterium | reverse complement strand
TTTTACCTAAACATATTCAATTAGGGATTTGCCGCTCATTTGCGAAGGTACTGGCAGGTTAAGAAGCTCGAGCAAAGTTGGCGCAAGGTCACTAAGCCTGCCGTCGTTTCGCAAGCTGCAGTTTATCCGCTCCGGGTCTACCAAAATACAGGGGACTGGGTTTGTGCTATGCGCAGTAAAAGGGCCGCCTGTAATAGGGTCAAGCATCTTTTCCGCATTTCCATGGTCAGCTGTTATAATTGCGCGCCCCCCGCATGAGAGGATTGCCTGCACAACCCTGCCAACGCAAGCATCCACAGCATGAACTGCTGCTTGTGCAGCTTCCATAATGCCTGTGTGGCCTACCATATCGGAGTTTGCAAAGTTTAAAATCATAACATCGTAAAGCCCGCTTTTAATTCTTCGTACAGCTTCATCTGCAACCTCATATGCGCTCATTTCGGGCTTTAAGTCGTATGTCGCAACCTTTGGCGAGGGGATTAAGCACCTGTCCTCACCTGTGCTTGGCGCTTCTACGCCCCCATTGAAAAAGAACGTCACATGCGCGTATTTTTCGGTTTCTGCAATGCGAAGCTGGGTTTTCCCGTTTGCAGCAAGGTATTCGCCAAGCGTATTAGTAAGCGGAGCAGGCGAAAACGCAATTTTAAGGTAAGGCTCAAATTCCTTGTCATACTGCGTCAAGGATACATAGTACAGCGGGAAATAGCCATCTCTTCGAGCGAACCCGTCAAAGTCTTTATAAATAAGCGCTCGCGTAAGCTGCCTTGCGCGGTCAGGCCTGAAGTTAAAGAATATTACGCTGTCAGAGGGCTTAAGCACAGCAACAGGCTTGCCATCTTCGCAAATAACGCCAGGAATAACAAACTCATCGCTAACACTTTCCTGATATGAGGCGTCAATGAGCTCAGCTGCGCTTTTTGCATATACGCCCTCTCCGTATACAAGCGAAGCATATGCCTTTTCTGTGCGCTCATAGCGGCTATCCCTGTCCATTGCATAATAGCGCCCCATAACTGTCGCAATGCGGCCGCAGCCTATTTTTGCGCATTCAGCTTCAACATCTTCGAGGAAGCCTTTTCCGCTATGCGGTGGTACATCGCGGCCATCCATAAAGCAGTGGATAAAGACAGAAGTAAGCCCATGCGAGTAACTAAGGCGCAAAAGCGCATAAAGATGCTCAAGGTGGCTGTGTACGCCGCCGTCCGAGCAAAGCCCCATAAGGTGGAGCGCAGTACCTTGCTTTTTGCAGTTGAGAATAGCGCCGTTTAACGCAGGGTTCGTAAAAAAATCCCCATCTGAAATTGCTTTGCTTATTCGAGTAAGCTCTTGGTAAACTATGCGGCCTGCACCAATATTCAAATGCCCTACTTCCGAGTTGCCCATTTGCCCTTTTGGAAGCCCTACATCAAGGCCGCTTGCGCCAAGTTGCGTATGCGGGTATTTATTCGCGAGCGCGCTTATGTTGCGGCTGCCATTAGCTAAAATTGCATTACCCTCAGGTTCTTTGCTGCAGCCATAGCCGTCGAGTATAATTAGTGCTGTAACAGGCTTCATATTAACCTCGGCTTTAGTAGTTTACAACGCCTGCAAAATCCTCTGCAATAAGGCTTGCTCCGCCTATAAGGCCCCCGTCGATTTCACTCATAGCCATAAGCGCTGCGGCATTTTTGGGGTTCATGCTTCCACCGTAGAGTATGCGCACTTTTGAAGCTGTATCTTTACCATAAAGGCCTGCAACAGCCTCACGTACAATGCCTACTGTTTCGTTTGCCTGCTCGCTTGAGGCTGTTTTACCTGTGCCTATTGCCCAAATCGGCTCATATGCAATAACAAGCCTTTTTACATCAGCTTGGCTTATTGAGGAAAGCGCATTAACAGTCTGGCGCGTAACAAAGGCATTGGTTGAGCCTTCCTCGCGCTGGCTAAGGCTCTCGCCAACGCAGATAATTGGGATAATGTCTGCTGCAAGCGCTGCCTTTGCGCGGCTGTTTACTGTTTCATCCGTTTCTCCAAAATACTGCCTCCGCTCGCTGTGGCCGATTATTGCATAGCTTACGCCAAGCTCTTTAAGCATTTTAGCTGATATTTCGCCTGTAAAAGCGCCCTTTTCCGCCCAGTGGATATTTTGTGCGCCAAGCTTTATAAATGTGTTTTTAGAAGCGTTATGCGCTGCTATAAGCGCAGTAAAGGGCGGGCATATAACAACATCGCATTTTGCGTCTTTTACAAGCGGAATAAGTGCATCTACAAGCGCACCTGCCTCTGCTTGGGTCATGTTCATTTTCCAGTTACCTGCTATAATTGGTGTTCGCATTATTAGACCTCCGTATTTAAACTTTATTATTTAGAGCCTCAACACCTGGGAGCGCCTTCCCCTCAAGGAACTCAAGCGATGCGCCGCCCCCTGTTGAAATATGGCTCATTTTATCTGCTAAGCCAAACTTTTTAACTGCTGCAGCTGAGTCTCCGCCGCCTATAATTGTTGTTCCAGAACATTTTGCGCATGCTAAAGCAATTGCTTTTGTGCCTGCTTCGAATTTCTCAAACTCAAAGACACCCATAGGGCCGTTCCATATTACGGTTTTTGCATTTACTATTGCCTCTTCAAATAAAGCGCTTGTTTTCGGGCCTATATCCATGCCGAGCCAACTATTTGGGATTGCGTCAAAAGCAACGGTTTTGCTCTGTGCATCTGCTGAAAACTCGTTTGCAACAACAATATCAACAGGCAGCAAAAGCTTTACGCCCTTTTGCTTTGCAAGCTCTATAAGCTCTTTTGCAAGCTCAAGGCTTGCCTCATCAAGAAGCGATGCGCCTATTTCAAGCCCCTCTGCCTTAAAGAATGTAAATGCCATACCTCCGCCAATAAGCAAGGTGTCGCATTTATTTATGAGGTTACGGATAACGCCGATTTTGTCAGTTACTTTTGCGCCGCCAAGGATTGCGACAAATGGCCGCTCAGGCTTTTCAAGCGCAGCGCCCATAAAGGAAAGCTCTTTGCCAATAAGAAACCCTGCAACAGAGGGCAGATATTCTGTGATTCCAACTGTTGATGCATGGCTTCTGTGGACTGTGCCAAAAGCGTCGGATACGAAAATTTCCGCAAGAGACGCAAGGTGCTTTGCAAACTCAGGGTCATTGCTTGTTTCTTCTTTATGGAAGCGCACGTTTTCAAGAAGCACAACTTCACCTGGCTGCATTTTTGCTATTGCTTCTTGGCTGCTTTGGCCAATAGTATCCTCAGCAAATGCAACTTTGACTCCTGGTAAAAGCAGGCTTAGTCTTTCTGCAGCAGGCAGCAATGAAAACTGAATGTCAGCCCTGCTTTTAGGCCTTCCAAGGTGAGAAACGAGTATAACTTTCGCGCCCTCGTTTAGAAGATATTTTATTGTAGGCAGAGCTGCCACTATTCGCGTGTCATCTGTAACTTCTAAAGCTTCGTTTAGGGGTACGTTAAAGTCAACACGCACAAGCACTGCTTTGCCTTTTACATTAATATCGAGAATCGTTTGTTTTTCCATAGAGCCTCCAAAAGCTAATAAATGCTTCTTATACCTGCACACCTTACTAAATGGCATACTTGTGCAGCTTATGGTGGTATTTTAACATATTTTGCTGTAAACGCAAAGATATTTGGGTTTGAGGGCAATTTGAAAAATGCGCGCTGGAGAATAAAAGCCAAAGCATAGCTTATACCAAGCTTTCAAGTTGAAAAGCCTGCTTTGGGTATGCGACGTCTATTGGCCCACCGCCTAAGCATTCCTCGCCTGAGTAAAAGACGACCCATTGCCCGCATGTTATTGCACGCTGTGCCTTGTGAAAATGCACATGCGCTCCTTCATCTTTAAGCTTAACATCCACTTGCTGGTCGTCTTGGCGGTAGCGAAACTTTGCAGTACATGTAAAGGCTTGTGACTTCGGGGGGTTAAGCCAGTTTACGCATGTTGAGCTAAGGCCTGTGCTGTAAAGTTCATCCTGCTCGCCCTGCTGTACTATAAGCAGGTTCTTTTTAAGCGCTTTGCCTATTACAAACCAACTTTCGCCTGTGCCGCCAGTTGTACCGCCTATGCCAAGCCCCTTGCGCTGGCCTATTGTATAGTACATAAGCCCGTCATGCCTGCCTACGTGCCTACCGCTTAAGTCAACAATGTCTCCAGGGCTTTTAGGCAGATACTGCATAAGAAACTGCTTAAAATGCCGCTCGCCTATAAAGCAGATTCCTGTGCTGTCCTTCCTGTTGGCATTTGGTAGGGAGGCATCTTGCGCTATTGCCCGCACTTCAGCTTTCGTAAGCCCACCAACTGGGAAAAGCACATTTTTAAGCTGCTCCTGCTTTAAGCCTGCCAAAAAGTATGATTGGTCCTTTTTTGAGTCTGCGCCGCGCAAAAGCCTCTGCATACCGCCTTGAGCCGAAAGCTGTGCATAATGGCCTGTGGCAAGGTAGTCTGCGCCCATTGTGGAGCTTAACTCAAGAAATGCAGAAAATTTAATTTCTGAGTTGCAGAGTATATCGGGGTTTGGGGTGCGCCCCTTGCTGTATTCGTCAAGGAAGTATGAAAACACGCGTGTTTTATATTCTTTAGCGAAGTTAACGGTATAGTAGGGGATGCCAATGCAGTCTGCACAAGCGCGCATTGACTCATAATCTTCCATAGATGTGCAGACTCCGTCTACTTCTTCTTCCCAGTTTTTCATGAATACGCCGATAACTTCATAACCCTCTTTCTTAAGCAAAAGGGCTGCAACAGCAGAATCCACACCACCGGAAAGCCCGACTATTACACGGCCTCTCGCCATTTTATAGCACGACTGCGGATTTAAGCTCGTAGCCAGCATCCTCAATTGCAGCCTTTAGCTCGCTCTCGCTGCCATCAAATGAAATATCCGCGCTTCCAAGCTGCACATTATTTACTGCTGCGCCAAGTGCGCTAAGCGCATTCTCTACTGCACTTATGCAGTGGCTGCAGCCCATACCTTCAATTTCAAGCCTGTAATGGCTCATAATGCCCTCCTGTATAGTATCTATTAGTCAAAGTATACCACGCATATAAAAAAACATGAATACTGTTAAAAAAAAGTAGCCTGCTCATGCTGTAACACAATTTCCTCAAGATGCGTACAATATACCATCGACGTCGATACGTCGCCAATTGCTCAAAAAACAAGGAGGCTTAAAGTATGGGCTGTTTCAATTGCAATACAGGCGATAACTGGTGGATCATTATTCTGCTTGTAATACTTTGCTGCTGCGATAATGATAGCGGTATTCTCAGGTGCCTGCGTGACTTAGTATGTGGGGATAACTTAATTTGGATAATCGCGCTCTTGCTCCTTTGCAACACCAATGGCTGTGACGAGCGCCGTGTGGGGCCCTGCAACCCGTGCGGATGCTGCAACTAACTGCTAACCTCTAAATTGCAAAAGAAATGCGGCGCCATTTTGGCGCCGCATTCATTTTAATGACTTTTTTTAGCACTAAATATTGCGCTCTCTATGCTTTGCGCCTAGCCTTTTAAAGTAGGGGAAGCTCATAGGCCATAATATCCCTCCTACTGCTGTAATAATAAAATAGCGCACTCCGCTTTCGAACCCGCCTGTGCCAAAAAGCGCAATAAGCGGCGCTTTAAGCAAAAGGCGCAAAGCAAGAATAAGCCCAAGCCCGAGCACGGATTTAAGCGCCTGCACCCACCACTTTGCTTCAACCGGGAAGTTTAAATAGCGCGTATCAACCCACCAGGAGAGTACAAGCGCAAGCATTGCACCCACAATTGTGAACATGCTCTTTACACCGTGAGCATCAAACTCTAAAACATTTAAGGCAGTAACAGGTGCAAAAAGCACATAAAGCAGCGTAATTACGCAAAAGAGCGCGCCAACGCAAAGTATAGTAAATTCCGTATTTTGTGAGCTATCCGCCTTTTTATACAAAGGTGCAGCAAGAAGAAGTAAAAGCAGCCCTGTTAGGAGGGAAGCGCCAACATCCAAAGGTGTGTGAACCCCAAGGTAAAGTCTTGAAACCCCCACAAGCAGAATAAGCGCAGCTCCGCCTATATAAATAAAGCGCTTTTTAAGCCAAAGCGAGAGTGTGCCAAAAAGCATAACTGCAGATTGGGTATGGCCGCTTGGAAACGAATAACCTGAGGCTGCCTCGCGGCTGCTTTCTACAATTGTAAACTTAGGGTCAAGCACCCAGGGTCTTGGCACAAGAAAAATTGCCTTTAAAAGCTGGTTTAGGCCGCTCCCCAAAAGCCCCATAAAGAATAGCCTGAAGCCCCACTTTTTATTAACGCACCAAAGTACAACAAGCCCTAATGCAATAAGTGCGTTCTCTTCTCCAAGGAGCGTAAGAAGGCTCATAACAGTGTTAAAAAACGGGGTACGGTGCGCTTCAAAAAACCGCAGGAGTTCCATAGTATGCCTCCAAGCTTAGTTATTGTATGACATTGGCGTAAACAAAGCATCATCGTTTTCGAATGTCCACTCTCCTGCAACACCTCCGTGTGCTGCACCAAGCTCTATATGGAGCATTGTAATCCCGCAGTCAATTAAGCCATAGCCATAGTTGCTGCTTGTAGGGGTTACGCGCAGACGTTCGCCCTCAACTGTGTACTTCCATGGCTGCGCATTTACTGCAGAAGGTGCGCGCCTGCCGCAGTTAAGCGCAAGCTTCTGCCACTCAGGCAGCTCCCTAAGCACAGTATCTGTTAAGCCGGTTAGTACATTAAGCGGCTTGCGCGGCCGCGGTGTATAGCTTTGTGCAGAAATGCCAATAGGTGTAATGCATGTAAGCGCTTCGCCTTCTAAAAGTGTGACTGCGTTTTTTGCGCGCTTTTTGCTGTAAATGCCAAGCCAGCAGGTGCCAAGACCCATAGCAGTACATTCAAGCACAAACGCCTCCCCAAGATAGCCAAGGGTGCGCATATCCGCATCCTTGCTTAAAAATGCAGCAAAAATGCCAGTGCCCTTAACTTTGCCCATCCCCATAATAATAGGCGAAAACACATGTTTGTCGCACCCGAGCTCAATGCGTACCCCGCGGCCGCTAAGCTCTTTTGCCTGCGCTTTAAGCTCGTCAAACTCTTCTTGTGAGGGTTCGCCTTTGTAGCTGCGAACTGCAAAGCGCTGTTTGGTTGCACTGTACCATCGTTCCATTGTAAAAGCCATTTTCTACCCCCCGCATATTGTTTTTAGAGCACGCGCTTTAAATACTGCCCTGTATAGCTTGACTTTTCAAGCGAGACTTCCTCAGGCGTACCTGAAGCTACTACAAACCCGCCCCTGTCTCCGCCTTCCGGCCCCAAATCCAAAATATAGTCCGCTGTTTTTATTACATCAAGGTTATGCTCTATAACAAGCACAGAGCTTCCCCCTTCGCAAAGACGCTGCAGTATTGAAAGCAGCCGCTCAACATCTGCCATATGAAGGCCTGTTGTAGGCTCATCAAGTACATAAAGCGTGCGGCCCGTATCCCGCCTTGAAAGTTCCGTTGCAAGCTTTACCCTTTGCGCCTCACCGCCGGATAGCTCAGTAGAGGGCTGCCCAAGCCTTATATAGCCAAGCCCAACATCGTAAAGGGTCTGCAGTTTCTTCGCTATTTTCGGTATGGGCGAAAAGAAGCGCAGCGCCTCCTCAACAGTCATTTCAAGCACATCGGAAATGTTTTTCCCCTTGTAGCGCACCTCAAGCGTTTCGCGGTTGTATCGCTTGCCGCGGCATATTTCGCATGGCACATAAACATCGGGCAAAAAGTGCATCTCTATTTTTATTATACCATCGCCTTTGCATGCTTCGCATCTGCCGCCCTTAACATTAAAGCTGAACCTGCCGTTTGTATAGCCGCGCAGCTTTGCATCCGGCGTAAGGGCAAATACCTCGCGCACCAAATCGAAAAGCCCTGTATATGTAGCAGGGTTTGAGCGCGGCGTGCGCCCTATTGGGCTTTGGTCTATGCCTATTACTTTATCAAGATGCTCAAGGCCTAGTATGCAGTCGCACTCCCCTGGTTTTACACGCGCACGGTTAAGGTCGCGCAAAAGCGTCTTTTTTACAAGCTCATTAACAAGGCTTGATTTGCCTGAGCCTGAAACTCCTGTAACGCATGTAAAAACCCCGAGCGGAATATCAACATCAATATTTTTAAGGTTATTAGCACGCCCGCCTTTAACGCTGAGCCATTTGCTGTTTGGCTTTCTTCGTTGTTCAGGTATATCGATGTGGCGCTTGCGGCTTAAAAACTGGCCTGTTATGGATTCTTCGCATGAAGCGATTTCTTCAAGCGTGCCAAAGGCTACAATATTGCCGCCATGCTCGCCTGCTCCAGGGCCTACATCTACAATATAGTCTGCCTCGCGCATTGTCTCTTCATCATGCTCTACAACAATGAGCGTGTTGCCAAGGTCCCGCATTTGTTTTAAGGTGGAAAGCAGCCGTGCATTGTCGCGCTGGTGCAGGCCTATGCTCGGCTCATCAAGAATATAGAGCACACCTACAAGGCCTGAGCCAATTTGCGTAGCAAGCCTAATTCGCTGCGCCTCACCGCCTGAAAGCGTGTTCGCACCGCGTGAGAGCGTAAGGTAGTCAAGCCCGACATCCATTAAAAAGCCGAGCCTGCTGTCAAGCTCTTTAAGAATTTGCGCTGCAATTATGCTGTGCGAAGGGGAGAGTGTAAGCCCGCGCAAAAAGGCGCGGCTTAGAAGCACAGTTGCTCCGCTAAGCGCAGCTATATTCATGCCCCCCAAAGTAACAGCAAGGCTTGCAGGTTTAAGCCGCCTGCCGCTGCAGTCCGGGCAGACTATATTCGCCATATAAGCTTCGATTTCCTGCTTTGCGCCCTCGCTTTGGGTTTCGCGGTAACGGCGTTCAAGGTTGTTAATAATGCCCTCAAATGGGGTGTCGAATGTGCCTGAGCCAAACTCACGCGTGTAAGTAATGTGCAGCTTTTTATTGCCTGTGCCGTATAGAATAGCGTTTATTGCAGCCTCAGGCAAGTCACATATAGGGGTATCAAGCGAAAACCCGTAGGCATCTGCAAGGCTCTCAAAGTACATGCCTGCAATGCTTTCTTTAACATCGCTCTTCCACCCGGAAACAGAGACTGCGCCCTGGTTTAGGGAAATATGTCTGTTTGGCAGCACAAGCTCAGGGTCAACTTTTAAAAGCGCACCAAGCCCTGTGCATGTAGGGCATGCGCCAAATGGGTTGTTAAATGAAAACATTCGCGGGGAGAGTTCCTCAATGCTTATTCCGCAATCCGCACATGCGTAGTTTTGGGAAAACAGTAAATTTTCGCTGCCAAGCACTTCAATAAGCGCAAGGTTATCTGCAAGCTTAAACGCAGTTTCTATTGAATCCGCAAGCCTGCTTTCTATACCCGGCTTAATAATAAGCCTATCTATTACTGCCTCTATGCTGTGCTTGAGCTTTTTATCAAGTGCAGGCACATCTGTAAGGTCATACTGAACCCCATCTACTTTAACGCGTACATATCCGTCGCGTTTAAGCGTATCAAGCAGCTTTTGATGCTCGCCCTTTCTTGAGCGCACGCATGGCGCATGCACCTGTATACGTGTGCCCTCAGCAAGCTCCATAACTTTATCAACAACCTGGTCTATTGACTGCCGCGTAATCGGCTTGCCGCATTTTGGGCAGTGGGGGATGCCGCAGCGTGCATAGAGAAGGCGCAGATAGTCGTGGATTTCTGTAACTGTGCCAACAGTTGAGCGCGGGTTATGGCTTGTGCTTTTTTGGTCAATTGAAATAGCGGGGGAGAGCCCCTCAATATAGTCTACATCCGGCTTTTCCATTTGCCCAAGGAACTGCCGCGCATATGAGGAAAGGCTTTCTACATAGCGACGCTGCCCCTCTGCATAAATAGTATCAAATGCAAGCGAGGATTTCCCTGAGCCTGAAAGCCCTGTAAGTACAATCAGCTTATTGCGCGGAAGCGAGAGCGTCACATTTTTGAGGTTATGCTCTCGCGCACCTTTTATAACAATATTATCCTGCATATCTATTCCCTAAAGTATAACCTTACTTTAATATTATTTTCTTGTTCTTCCCCTTGCAGGCTTCCTGCTGCCTATTGTCCCAGGCGCAGGCTTTACCTGCACAGCACTGTCCTCGCCCTTTAGCAGCTTTATTTCATCGCGCAGCTTTGCAGCAACTTCAAATTCAAGCGTCATTGCAGCCTCGCGCATTTGCTCAGTAAGTATGGCTATTCGAGCTTCGCGTTCCTCTTCCGTATACTCAGGCATTTCGGGCTGCACCTTTCTTGAAATTTCAAGCACGCTGTGTACAGCCTTTTGAATGCTTTTCGGAGTAATTCCGTATTTTTCGTTATACGCTGTCTGCTTGTTCCTGCGCCTTGCAGTTTCAGTAAGTGCAGTCTGCATAGAGGGGGTAACTGTCTCAGCATAAAGTATAACCCTGCCGTCAACATTGCGCGCTGCTCTTCCTATTGTTTGTATGAGCGAAGTTGAGGAGCGCAAGAACCCCTCCTTATCTGCATCAAGTATGCAAACAAGGCCGACTTCCGGTAGGTCAAGCCCCTCTCGAAGCAGGTTTATGCCAACAAGTACATCAAATGCGCCAAGCCGTAAATCGCGTATTATTTCCATGCGCTCTATTGTTTCTATATCGCTGTGCATATAGCGAACGGCCACACCCATGCAGTCAAGGTATTCGGTTAGGCTTTCAGCCATGCGCTTTGTAAGGGTGGTTATAAGCGTTCTGTACCCCTTTTGGGCTACAAGGTGCACTTCGCCTAAAATGTCGTCAATTTGCCCTTTTACAGGGCGTACTTTAACTAGAGGGTCAACAAGCCCTGTTGGGCGAATAATTTGCTCAGCAACCCTTGATGCGCGCGATAGCTCATAGTCTGCAGGCGTTGCACTTACGCAAATAAACTGGTTTATGCGCTTTTCGAATTCTTCGAATTTTAGCGGCCTGTTGTCGTAGGCTGAAGGTATTCTAAAGCCGAACTCAACAAGGCTATCCTTCCTGCTGCGGTCTCCCCTGTACATGCCGCGCACCTGGGGGAGCGTAACATGGCTTTCATCAACAAAGAGCAAAAAGTCGTCAGGGAAGTAGTCGAGCAGGGTAAAGGGCGGCTCCCCTGGGTTTCTCCCGTCAAAATAGCGCGAATAGTTCTCTATGCCGCTGCAATAGCCAAGCTCACGCATCATTTCCAAATCGTAATGTGTGCGCTGCTCAAGCCGCTGCGCTTCAAGCAGCTTGTTTTGCGCCTTAAGCTCCTCAACGCGTTCAACAAGGTCATGCTCTATTTCTTCCATAGATGCCTCAAGCTTTTCACGGCTTGTAGCATAGTGCGAGGCAGGGAAAATTGCAACATGCGCCCTGTCAAGTATGAGCTCGCCTGTAAGCGCATTTACTTCGCTTATGCGCTCGATTTCATCTGCAAAAAACTCTATACGCAATGCTCTGTCAGACCAATTCATAGGGAAGATTTCAAGCACATCCCCCCTGCAGCGGAAAGCGCCGCGCGAAAACTCATAATCATTGCGCTGATATTGAATTTCTACAAGCCTTCGCATTACAGCATCGCGCTCAATTTGCATACCGCGCCTAAGGGATATGGAGAGCCTAAGGTATTCTTCAGGGTCGCCAAGCGCGTAAATGCACGAAACTGAGGCAACTATTATTACATCCCGCCTTTCGTTGAGCGCACATGTGGCGCTGTGGCGGAGCTTGTCGATTTCATCGTTTACTGTTGCGACCTTTTCTATGTAAGTATCTGAGGAGCTTATATACGCTTCAGGCTGATAGTAGTCATAATAGCTTACAAAGAACTCAACTGCACTTTCCGGGAAAAACTCTCGAAATTCTGAGCAAAGCTGCGCTGCAAGCGTTTTGTTATGCGCAAGTACGAGCGTGGGCTTTTGCACACGCTCTATTACTTTTGCCATTGTAAAAGTTTTTCCGCTCCCTGTTACGCCTAAGAGCACCTGGAGCCTGTCATTAGAGAGAACACCCTCTGCAAGCGCATCTATTGCCTGCGGTTGGTCCCCCTCTGGTTCATAGGGGGCGACTACTTTAAAACGGTTCACTAAGTTTTACCCTGCCCAAAGCCTTTGTTTTGGGTTAATTCTTATTTTTAAGCATAGAAACCCAATGCAGAAGCCTTGCGGTTTCCAATATGGATATTATACCAGATTGCAGAATAAAGTTGAATATGAAATTTTTAATATGAATGGTTAGTTTAAGGCGTATATGCGTACTTCCAACAATCCCCTGTTGTTAGCTTAATTAAGTCGTGTTACGGTATATATAGCATTACTCAAGGGGGAAGCATGACTGCGTTATTAATTTTCTGCGCTGGGATTATACCGCTTGTACCTCTGATTGGCGCTGACATTTTTAGCCGCCGCAAGGACAAAGTTAAACGAAATGTATGTATAGGCATTTTTGCGCTGCAGCTAATGCTAAGCGGCGCTTATGTTGCTGCGTGGTTCAGGTGAAGTCTTAACTGCTATTCTATAATATATTGGCGCGCCTCTTGTGCTATTTCACTAGCAGGGAAGTTAGCGCGGGCTTCAAGCAGAAGCTCCTCTTCAACAGGCGCACCACCCCAAATGTGGGTGCAAATTAAGCGCCCAACACCAGCGCTTCTTGCCAAGATGCCTGCTTCTTTGGCTGTCATATGCGGGGCAAACTCTGTTGTCTTTTCGTGTGAGAGCAGGTTTGTATCAGCAAGCAGCAGCGAGGCGCCTTTTACAAGCGCATAAAGCCCATGGTGCATGCCTGTATCCCCTGTATAGAAAAGCCGCTTTTTAGGTTTTTCCTCACCATAGGCATAATCGCTCTTTGCGTCGTTTTCGAGGATATCAAACCCAAATGTAGGCACAGGGTGGAGCATTTCGTGAAGCGTAATGCTAAGCGAACCAAAGCGCAGCCTCATGCCATCTTGTGCGCGCACCATATTAAACGTACCGCTTGAGGCAAGGCCGCGAAACTCGTATTCCGGGCTGTCAGGCGCAATAACATTTAGCGGTGTAGGCACAGGCACACCGCGCTTATGCAGTTGTTCAAGCGCATAGCGAAGCACGAACATATCCGACATATGGTCGCTGTGCAGGTGCGAAAGCAGAATAGCATCCACCTGCTCCAAACGGCAAAGCATTAAAAGGCGCGAAAGCGTGCCTGAACCCAAATCAAAAACAAGGCGCACCTTTTTGTGATGTTCGCTGTCTTTCCCAGCAACTGCCGGCGCCTCAACAAGGTAGGATGAACAAGCACCTCCAGGTGCAGGGAACGGCCCGTAGCGGCCGAGCACAGTTAGCTTCAAATTACTTCAGCTGCCTTTGCGTAAGTGTGGAGGACTCCTCCTCCTTAGCATAGGTTTTCCCGCCTGCCAATAATAATACAGGGATGGAGACAAGCCCTGCACCTATAAGCTGCAGAAGTTTAAAGGGCAGGCCTATTGCAGCAAGCACATAGTTGCCGCGAATAACTAAATCATAAACAAAATACCCTGCAACCATTATCCCGCCAGAGATGCTTAAGCCCTTTATTAGCATAAGTACGCCGCGTTCACGCTTTGAAATATAAAACGCGAACACAAGTGCCATAACTGCCTTTATTACAAGGCTTGCAGGCGCATAAATAGCCTGCCCAACGAAAATATCACTAAGCGCGGAGCCAAGGCCGCTTACAAGCGCACCAAGAGGCCCGCCAAGCAATGCAGCTGAAAGGTAAACTGCAACATCGCCAAGAGTCCAATATCCGGAGACCTTCTCTTGATAGTGAACATCTATACGAAGAAGCGCGCTCATAAGCACAACTACAACAAGCATTACTAATGCAAGTACGAGAGTTTTAGTACTCAGATTTTTCATTTATACTGCTCCTTTACTTTAATAGGCTTTTGCGAAGTAGGCAAGCACAGATGCAGGCTTGCCGCAATGTGCGCATTTGTTGTCGAGCGCATTTTGTTGAAATGGTATGCAGCGCGTTGTTGCGCCCCCTGTTTTTTCTTTTATTGCAAGCTCGCATTCGGTTTCTCTACACCACATAGCGCGCACAAAGCCATGCTGCACACCCTCATTTAGCTCGTCAAAGGTATGTGCGTCAACTGTGCGGCTCTCTCTAAGGGAGAGCGCCTTTTCAAAAAGCCCCTTGTGTACATCGGAAAGGATATCCGTTATTGCAGCTTTTAGCCCATCCATAGGTATAAACTGTTTCTCGAGCGTATCACGGCGCACAAGCACAACCTGGTTCTTTTCAATATCTCTTGGGCCTATTTCTATGCGCACAGGTACGCCTTTCATTTCCCACTGGTTGAACTTCCACCCTGGGGATTGGTCGCTGCTGTCGACTTTTACGCGTATGCACGCATCGCGAAGCTCATTATAAAGCGCTTGCGCTTTAAGAAGTACGCCCGGCTTATGCTGTGCAACAGGTAGGATTACAGCCTGTATAGGCGCAACTTTAGGCGGGAGCACAAGCCCGCGGTCATCCCCATGTACCATAATAAGCCCGCCTATCATGCGGGTTGAGGTCCCCCAGGATGTTGTATGGCAGTATTCGAGCTTGCCTTCGCTGCTTAAATACTGTATGTCATAGCCTTTTGCGAAATTATCCGCCATATTGTGGGATGTGCCAAGCTGGAGCGCCTTGCCATCTTGCATCATGGCCTCCATTGTATATGTTGCATGCGCGCCTGCAAACTTTTCTTTTTCGCTCTTTCTGCCTGTAATTACAGGTATGGCAAGCACGTTTTCTGCAAATTCCTTATATACGCCGAGCATAAGCATTGTTTCTTCCTGCGCTTCTTCAAATGTGGCATGCGCAGTGTGCCCTTCCTGCCAGAGAAATTCGCTTGTGCGCAAAAACGGGCGCGTACTCTTCTCCCAGCGCACAACATTGCACCATTGGTTCATGAGCACAGGCAGGTCGCGGTAGGATTGAATCCATCTCGCATACATAGAGCCTATGACTGTTTCGCTTGTTGGCCGAATTGCAAGCCGCTCTGTTAGTTTTTCGTTCCCGCCGTGCGTAACCCACGCAACTTCCGGAGCAAAGCCTTCGACATGTTCCGCCTCTTTCTTAAGCAGGCTCTCAGGTATAAAGAGCGGGAAGTAAGCGTTTTCATGCCCTGTTTCTTTAAAGCGCCTGTCCATTTCAGCTTGAATAAGCTCCCACACGCCGTAGCCGTATGGTTTTATTACCATGCAACCTCTTACATCCGAATAGTCAACCATATCGGTTTTGAGTATTACATCAGTGTACCACTGCGGGAAATCCTCTGCGCGCTTTGCGATATGCTTTACAAATTCCTGGCCGTCTTTTGTCATTTGTGCTCCTTGTGCTTAAATATAATAAAATTTATTCGCCCAATATTTCATCGAGCAGGCTGTCAAGGTCAATTTCTTCGTCTTCTTTAGAAGCTGCTTCTTCTTTTTCAATAGGTTCGGCTTCTATGCTTTCCATAATTTCGTCAACAGTCCAAAGTCTTTCATCGCTTGAGGGTGCTTGCTCAGAAAGCGCATTTTCTTCTGGCTCTTTAACATCCGCCTCTGCATCTGCTTCATAGCTGTGTTCGGTTATATGGTTTTGGTGCTCGATATGCTCTGGCGAAGGCAAGTCGTCTGCATCATGATTATAATCATCCTCATATGGCGCATCCCTGCCCTGAAGCTGGTAAATCCCATGCATAAGGTCACGCGGGGTGTCGTATTGAGCAGGCTGTTCGTTAAGGCTGTGCTTGCTTAGCTGAAGCGAATCCATAAAATGCGAGAAGCGCTCAGCCTCATCTGCTGCTTGCCTTGCTGTTTCAAAAAGCGCTGCATTCAGGTTGCCGAGCTTTTCTTCAAGCGCATGCTTTGCTTCTTCAGCCTTTTGGAGCCTTCGCTTTGCTTCTTGCTGCGCTGATTCAACAATTGTGGCTGCACGGCTGTGCTCCAGCTCTGCCTTTGCCCTTGCCTCCTGCAGGATGGCCTCACTTTGCTTTTGCGCATCTATAAGCTTCTTTTCCGCTTGCAAAGTAGCATCTGCAATGCGCCTTGCTGCAGCATCCTGCGCTTGAGTGAGCGCTTCGACAATTGCATTTTCCTTTGACCTGTAGGCGTCAAGTTGGGTGTCAAATGCCTCTACCCTTGCCTGCAGCTCGGCAACCTGCTTTTCAAGCTCATGCCTTCTTGCCATAAGTATAGCCCCCCTATATATTATTAAAATTCCAAGCGCTCTTGCAAAGCAGCGCGCTCTGTGCCCTCAGGCATTTTATATCCAAGGTGGCAATATGCCGCAGGCAGGACTGTGCGCCCGCGCGGTGTGCGCGCTAAAAACCCAAGCTGCAGCAGAAAAGGCTCATAAACATCCTCTATTGTTGCAGCGTCTTCGCCTGTTGCTGCTGCAAGCGTATCAAGCCCTACCGGCCTTCCTAAGAATTTATCAATCATTGTATGGAGCATACGCCTATCCATAGGGTCAAGCCCAAGCTCATCAATACCAAGCATCTTAAGCCCCTGCGAAGCAGAGGGAAGGTCAACAACTCCGCTGCCGCAAACCTGTGCAAAGTCGCGCACACGCCTTAAGAGCCTGTTTGCTATTCTCGGTGTGCCGCGGCTGCGCTTTGCGATTTCCTCAGCGCCTGCTTCAACAAGCTCAATATCAAGTATACTTGCGCTTCTTTTTATAATTGTGCATAAATCTGCAGCGCTGTATGAGGCAAGCTGCTCTTTTATGCCGAAGCGGTCGCGAAGAGGAGAGGTCAAAAGCCCCATGCGCGTTGTTGCGCCAACAAGCGTAAAGCGGGGGAGCTCAAGCCTTATGCTCCTTGCGCCCGGCCCTTTGCCTATAATAATATCAAGCGCAAAATCCTCCATTGCCGGGTAGAGCACTTCTTCAACATTTGCGTTAAGGCGGTGGATTTCGTCAATAAAGAGCACATCCCCTTCTGCAAGGTTTGTAAGTATTGCAGCAAGGTCACCTGCATGTGTTATTGCAGGGCCGGATGTTACCCTGAAGTTGCCGCCCATCTCATTTGAAATAATTGCTGCAAGCGTTGTTTTGCCAAGCCCTGGCGGGCCAAAGAGCAGCGCGTGGTCAAGCACATCCCCTCTTTCGCGCGCTGCTTGAATATATATGCGCATATGCTCCTTAACTTCGTGCTGCCCTATATATTCGTTTAAAAAGCGCGGGCGGAGGCTGTATTCAGTTTGGATATCCTCAGCTTTGAGCGAGGAGGTCAAAAGGCGTTCTTCCACAAAATATTCCTTCCTGAAATAGTGACCTTAGTTTTTTGCAAGTGTGCGAAGCGCAAGCGTAATAAGCTCCTCAATTGAAACCTGCGCTTTAATTTCCATAACAGCCCTTGAAGCTGAGGCTGCGTCATAGCCCAAGCCTATAAGCGCTGAAACTGCCTCTCTACGCATGTCAGAAGGTATATCGCTGCCTAAAGCAGCTATTGAAGCATACTCGCTTACCTTTTCTTTAAGTTCAAGCAGCAGGCGCTGTGATGTCTTTTTGCCCAAGCCGGGCACACGCTCTAAGGCAGCTGCGTTTTCAGTCATTATTGCTGCAGCTACATCAAAAGGCGTAAGTGTAGATAGCACAGAGAGCGCAAGCTTTGGCCCGACCCTTGTTACTGTAATAAGCCGCCTGAACATTGTGCGCTCAGCTTCATCAAAAAACCCGTAGAGCGCCTGAATGCCTTCAGCCATATGCAAATGTGCAAACAGCTTTGCCTCTGTGCCTTTTTTAAGCGCGCTTAGGGTTTTTGAGCTGCAAAAAAGCTCATACCCAACTCCGCCTGCTTCAAGCACTGCGCGCTCAGGCGCTATTTCAATTACTTCACCGCGTATATGTGCGTACATTCTGCCTCCAGAAAATTATTTAAGCTGCACAGCCCTATTTTATGCGGTATTCCTCCCTTGCAGGGCCAGTAGTATGGCCGTGGCAAATTGCAACTGCAAGGCCGTCTGCAGCATCATCCGGTTTTGGGCAGGCATTAAGGCGGAGCAGGGCGCGAACCATATGCTGTACCTGGTGCTTGTCTGCATGCCCATTGCCTGTAACTGCGAGTTTAATTTGCATTGGGGTATACTCATAAAGCGGAAGCCCGCTTTGCTCAGCTGCAAGTATGGCTACACCCCTGCCTGCGCCAACCTGTATTGCGGTTGTGACATTGCGCCTAAAGAAGAGTTCCTCAAACGCAACCTGCTCAGGCTTGTATTTTTCAATAAGCAGGGCAGTTCCAGTATAAAGGCGCTCAAGCCTTTCTGGGAAGCAAGAATTGGCGCTTGTTTCAATAATGCCGTAATCAACAACAGAAAGACCAGTGCTTAAAACCTGTATTACGCCATAGCCCAAAATTGCATAGCCTGGGTCTATGCCCAACACAACCAACGCAATATCCGCCTTTCCGCCTTATTGTATATTTCTTCTATCCTATTGTAGCATGTGACGCGTTTTGCGTAAATGGTACATATAAAAGCGAACTAACTCGTTTTATTGTAAAGCGCATACAAAACTGCTATAATGGCGATGATTATTTCTTGGGGGGCGAGTTTATGCAAAAGATCTCCACACGGTCGCTTGTGCTCTATGCGCTCTTTGCAGGCATAATATTTTTACTCGGCTTAACGCCGCTTGGGTTTATTACGCTCCCTATTGCAGCAATAACAACTGTGCATATACCTGTAATAATAGGCGCGTACCGCTTCGGTATAAAGGGCGGCACTTTGCTAGGCTTCTTTTTCGGCCTTACAAGCCTGATTGCATGCTTTACACGGCCTGATGCTATTGCTGCTATTGTGCTTGGCACAAAATCCGGCTTTGCCGCATATAACTTGTTCTTAATCCTTACCATACTCTTTATTCCGCGGCTTTGTGTTGGCATGTTTTCTGCGCTTGTATATAAGGCGCTTCACAAGAAGAACGAAACCATTGCAATGGGGGCTGCGGCTTTTCTCGGCTCACTTACAAATACAGTGTTTGTGCTTGGCGGGCTGTATCTTTTTGCGTTTGAAGAAACAGGCGCAATCCTTGGGTTTAGCGCAGGCTTTACCTCAGAGCAGGTTATTAAGGTGCTTTTGGGTATAGTTTCGCTAAACGGGTTGCTTGAGGCAGCTTTTGCAGTGCTTATATGTACTGCTGTTGGCAGGGCTCTGCTTCATTTTGAAAAACGCGAAGCCGACTAAAAGGAGTATACTATGCTTTTAGCAATGGATATAGGCAACAACAACATAAAAACAGGGCTTTTCAATGGCGTGAAACTTAACCATTCATGGCGGCTTGCAACAGACCGCAACAGGACTGCTGACGAATACGGCATCCAGATTTGGACATTCCTCGTACACTTGGGGTATACGCCTAAGGACATAAGCGGAATAATCTTTTCTTCAGTAGTTCCCTCCATGAACTATACAATAGAGCATATGTGCGCAATTTACTTCCCAGGTATTGAGCCAATGCAGGTTAAGCCTAACATGAACACAGGCCTTAAGCTTCTTTACGATTATCCTATGGAGCTTGGCTCTGACCGTATATGCAATGCTGTTGCAAGCCGCAACTTATATGGCGGCTGCTGCATTACTGTTGACTTTGGCACTGCAACAACATTTGGCGTACTTGCAGAAGATAGTTTTCTTGGCGGGATGATATGCCCGGGCTTTAAAATAAGCACAAATGCGCTTATTGAAAGTACAGCAATGCTGCCAAAGGTAGAATACATTAAGCCTGAGCGCGTTATAGGCACAAACACAGCGCATTGCATACAATCCGGCATTCTCTATGGCTATGTTGGGCAGCTTGAGTATCTTGTTAAAAAAGCGAAGGACGAGCTTAACAGGCCCTGCCTTGTTATAGGCACAGGCGGAATGGGCGAGCTCATTGCCTCTGAAACAAGCTGCATCGACATTTTAAACCCAACGCTGACTTTAAGCGGTCTAGCAATGCTCTATGAAATGAACCCCCATTCAACGCAGGAGGTAAAATGAAGCAAATTAATATAGCGCTCCTTGGTTTTGGAACAGTAGGTGCAGGGGTATACAAGCTGCTTTTGGAAAACTGTGAAGATATTCTTCACCGCGAAGGGCTTTGCCTAACTGTTACGCGCATCCTCGTTAGGGACCTTGAAAAAGCAGCTCGGCTTGCACTTGCTGACAAATCGCTCTTTACGCAAAATATTGAAGATATTTTAGAAGACCCAACAATAAGCGTTGTTGTAGAGTGCATGGGCGGGGTTGAGCCTAGCCGCACATACATCCTTAATGCACTTGGCGCAAAAAAGAATGTTGTTAGTGCAAATAAAGAAGTTATAAGCAAGCACTGGCATGTTTTTGAGCAGGAAGCGCGAAACAACAATGTTGGCCTTTACATAGAGGCAACAGTTGGCGGCGGAATTCCGCTTTTACGAACACTTACGGATTCGCTCCAGGCAAACAATATAACGCGCCTTATGGGAATAATTAACGGCACTACAAACTTTATTCTTACTCGTATGAGCGAACAGGGCATAAGCTTTGAGGAAGCGCTCAATATAGCGCAAAGCCGAGGGTATGCAGAGGCTGACCCTGCTGCTGATATAGAGGGGTTTGACGCAACATATAAACTTTCCATTTTAGCCTCGCTTGCATTCCATACGCATATACCGATTGAGGCAATTTACCGCGAAGGGATATGCACCCTTACAAAGTCTGACTTTGAAGCCGCACGCCAATTGGGCTATGAAATCAAGCTCCTTGCAGTAGGCAAAAAGGCGCCCGGCGGGCTTGTAGAGGTGCGCGTACACCCAACAATGCTCCCTAAAACCCACCCGCTTGCAGCAATACGCGGCTCTTTTAATGCAGTATTTATTACAGGCAATGCAGTTGGCGACATTATGCTCTATGGTAGAGGCGCAGGTCAGCTTCCCACAGCTTCATCAGTTGTAAGCGATGTTATTTACGCGTGCCATAACGAAGGCAGACACCGCCACAACACCTTTCGCAATATTCCGGATATGGATAAGGACACGCATCTTGTAACTGACTGGGAGAGTGTCTATTGCATCCGCACTAGAGTTAATGATAAACCAGGGGTGCTCTCGCTAATTGCAGGCGTGTTTGCTAAGCACAATGTGTCGCTAAAATCCGTACTTCAGTTTGCGCAAACTAATGACAGCGAAGGCGGGCAGCTTGCGTGTATAACATTTGTAACACATAAAGCGCGCGAACATGCAGTGCAGTGCGCGCTTAAAGAAATAGAGCTGTTGGGTTGTACAAAGCAAGTAGAAAGCCTTATAAGAGTAGAAGAATAACTATTCGCCCTCAACAGAAAATGCGCTGACCTCATACGCAACCCGTTCCAAAACGCTTCCGTCAGGGAGCGCTTTTTGGTATTCTCGGCTTTGCATGCGCCCGTGAACACAAAGTTTGTCGCCTACGCACATATTGCTTAAATAGCGGGCGTTTCTGCCCCAGGCTATAATCGGCAAGTAGTCGGATTTCCGGTAGGCGCGGTTTACTGCAAGCATTACATCTGTAATTTCCCTTGAAAACGGGGTTGTTCTGTAAACAGGAGGTTTGCATATATAGCCAAGGAGCGAAATTTCGTTGCAGCAGGGGCTATCTTCAGGCTTTTCATGTATGCTTCTTGCAAAAACAGTTATAAATAGGCGGCTCGTGCAGCCATACTTCATATTGTATGAGCGAAGCTGGCCGCATATTAAAAGTTCGTCCCCTTCTTTTGGGAGCGACTTTAAAATTCGCTCTCCAACTGTTATAGGAAGCACATCCACAGCGCCTGAGAGCCTTGCGGATGAAAGCGGGAAAGTATAAAAAGCTTCGCCAAAAAGCGTATGGCTAAAGCATGGCTCCTCCTTTACGCAGCCGGATACAACTGCTCTGTTGGTTTCCCCTGTTTGCTCCATATGTTTGCCCCTTTACGCCTAAGTTATATAGAAATATATTCGCGTGCATGCCAGTGTATTCTTGAACATGTTTTATGCCTCTTTCACACAGACTAAGCGAAGTTAAACAAGGGGGCTTAAAGATGAAGAGTTTTAAAACCTATGGTGCAGCCGGAGCTTATGCAGCTTTGTTTGTGCTTATTGCATTGCTTGTAGGGATTAGTGCGTTCGTGCACCTAAGCGCAAGCCAACAAGAGCCGCAGCGCGCTTTTACAGCGCCTGATATAGAAAAACAGGCGCCTATAAATACTGCTGCTGCAGAAAAAGTGCAGGCATTTGAAAAAACAAGCGCAGACCAAGTAGAGCCGGAGCAGGCTGTTTTTGGTGAGGATACGCTAAACATAGTGCTTTTAGGGCTTGATAGTGACACTGCACGCGAAAAGGCGGGCAGGGGATATAGAAGCGACACAATTGCAGTGCTTGTTTTTAACCTTAAGGAGCCTTCATGCACTGTGTTAAGCATACCGCGCGATACACGCGCACTTATAGATAAGCTTGATAAAAAGGGGCATAAACTCGGCGCGCAGTATAATAAAATTAACGCAAGCCTTGCCTATGGCGGTGGCCCTGTAAAAGCAGGCTTTGAAAACATGCTGCTCTCTCTCGAACGGCTTTTGTTTGACGGCCTTTTATCTCAAGTGCACCTAACTTATTATGCAAGCCTTGATATGGAGGGAATCCCAAAATTTACGGATGCTGTTGGCGGGGTTCCTTTAACGCTCGACTATGATGTGCCTGGGTTTGGCAAAAGGGGTGAAAGCATTCTGCTTGATGGCAAGAGCGCAGCAGCCTTTGTTCGGCTTAGGCATGGGATAACAGGGGGAAGCGACCTTGGGAGGATTACGCGGCAGCAGACCTTCATACGCTCGTTTGCTTTGCGTGTGCAGCAGCTTGGCGGGCGCGAGGCCTTTTTTACGCTTTACAGCACGCTTTCTAAATATGTATATACAAATTTAAGCATAGAGCAGATTCTTGCGCTTGGAGGCGCATTTTCAGGGCTTTCGTTAAAAGACGCCGAGTTTTTAACGCTCCCAGGCAGGTGCAAATCAATAGACGGGCGCAGCTATTATATGCCGGATAAAAAAGAAATAAAAAACCTCGCGCTTCGCCTATGGGGCTAAAACGGAAGATATATGCATACGTTTTTGTTGAGATACACTACATAGGTAACAGAAAGAAGCAAGAGAAAACCCCC
>CAYWTY010000022.1:0-23355 GCA_964461335.1 uncultured Oscillospiraceae bacterium | reverse complement strand
TCAATGCGATAAGCTGCAAAAAGAATCTAACAGCACCGGAAGCGGTGCTTTTTGTATATTAGCTGCGGGGTAATGCTTGACTTGGTAAGCCCCTTTTGTAAAACACTTGACGCAAACAAAAGTATAAATAATAAAGTAAAAGCAGCATTATGTTAAGTTTGGCTGTAAATATGCCGAATATAGTTAGTAGCGGCTCAATTTTGAGCTGGTTACTGAATTGCTGGAAAATATATTAAATGCTATACTTAGGGTAACTAAGGGCGGTATGTGCGGGTGAAGAAAACTATTTTGGTATCTTCAGCAATATTCAGTTCAATTGCTCTTTCACATAAGGCAAGAGCATTTATAAATGATGGAACAATTCTAAACCTTCAAAAAACGCATTCAAATTATATTAATACAGTTGATGTTATAGGCGTTATAGCAATTATTGCTTTGGCGATTCTCTCAATAATACTGTACAAAAAAGCAAAAGCATTATCAAAGGCAACTCAAGCTTTAGAAAACTTCAATGAATTAAGGCAGACTTTTATAGATGCAAACCCTGGATATATATATCTTAAGGATGAAAACCTAAAATATCTCTTTGTAAACAGAAACTTCGCACAATCTGTTGGCTTATCTAAAGAAAGCATGCTCGGAAATGATAATAGCATTATATTTGAGACCAAATACGCTAAAGAGTTCTCAAGTACAGACCTTTATGCGTTAAAGCAGCAAAAGCTTGTTGAAGGCAGCGCAGCAATTGGCGGAAGACATTTCAAAACTATTAAATTCCCTGTACGCATGCAAAACGGCGCTTTTGGCGTAGGCGCCTATATAAGAGATGTAACTCAAGAGCTTGAACAGAAGCGCGAACAAGAGCGTGCGCTTATACGAAACGAGCTTTTATATGATGTTTTAAGCAAGACATTTATAAGCAAACAGGAGCAGCTTGATTTTGCCTTACATGGGCTTTTGAAGCTCACAGGCAGTGAATTTGGGTATATCTACTTTTACAATGAGGCAAAAGAAGAATTTGTGCTAAACACCTGGACACAAGGCGTTATGCGCGAATGCAAAGTTAAAGGGGAGCCAAAGATATATAAACTTGAGCAAACCGGGATTTGGGGTGAAGTCATAAGGCAGCGCAAGCCGGTTATTATAAATGACTTCAGTAAACCCAACCCGCTGAAAAAGGGCTACCCTGAAGGCCATGTTGCATTAAATAGGTTTATGTCAATCCCTGTTTTTATAGACGGCAAGATTGTTGCAGTTGTCGGCTTCGCAAATAAAAGTACTGAATATTCAGAAGAAGATACAAAAGAAATTTCAATGCTTATGAGCGGTGTATGGAACGCAGTAGAGCGGAGGGAGGTAAACGAGGCGCTAAGTTATGAGCGCAGTAAGTACCTTAAAACATTATTGTCCATAGGCGAGGGCGTTACAATAATAGGGCGCGAGAGAAAAATCGAGTTCATGAATAATGTCGCCTGCAGGTTAACTGGCTGGGAGCTCGAAGAAGCTGTGGGTTTAAACTATATGGAAGTATTCAGTATATCATACGAAGAAGGGCAGCGAACAACCCATAACCCTATTGAAATGGCGTTTTCAACCGGCGAAGTACAGGCGCTTGGTGAGCAAATCGTAATGATTTCGAAAACTGGTGAGAAATACTATTTAGAAGACAGCGCAGCGCCAATTGCTGATGAGAAGGGCACAGTCGCAGGTGTTGTGCTTGTATTTAGGGACATAACTGAAAAGCGAACACAGCTAAAGCGAATAGAATATATGAGCTTCCATGATGCGCTAACAGGCTTATATAACAGGCGCTTTTTTGAAGAAGAGCTTAAGCGCTTGGATACTGGGCGAAACCTGCCTATTTCAATTCTTATGGGTGATACAAATAACCTAAAGCTTGTAAACGATATCTTCGGCCATTCGTTTGGAGATATGCTCTTGGTAAAAATAACTGAGGTTATGAAGAACGCTTGCAGAACAGATGATATTTTAGCGCGTTACGGGGGAGATGAATTTGTGCTGCTCTTGCCAAAGACAGGCTTAGAAGAGGTTGAAGGAGTTGCGCGAAGAATAAATGAAGGAATAGCTTTAGAGCGGGTAAGCGCTATCGGCTGCAGCATTTCAATAGGTTACGATACAAAAACAGAGGATACGACAGATATACTTCAGGTGCTGAAAAATGCAGAAACAAATATGTATTCTGCAAAGACGCTTGAGCGCAAAGATGTTGCAAAACGCGAATTAGAAGCAATAATCGCTTCGCTTCATACATCAAACAAGCATGAAATGCTCCATTCAAAGCGTGTGAGTCAAATGTCAAAAAGGCTTGGCAAAGCTCTAAAGCTGCCTGAAGCGGATATTGAAAAGCTTGAGCTTGCAGGCCGTCTTCATGATATAGGGAAGGTTGTTCTCGACCAAAACCTGCTGGAAAGAGGGCATGAATTTAGCTCAAAGGAACAAAAAGAAGCTGACCAGCACCCTGTTATAGGTTACAGAATCCTCAACTATTTTGATGATACGCTTGAAATTGCAGAAATTGTGCTTGCACACCATGAAAACTGGGATGGCTCAGGCTACCCAAAGGGCTTGATTGGGGAAGCAATCCCATTGCTTGCGCGAATCCTGTCAATAGCCGGAGCATATGAGCGAATGATGCATCCTCATACACAAACAGAAGCAAAAAGCCTTAAAGAGGCAGTGCTTGCTCTAGAGCATGGGCTTGGCACTTTGTATGATCCGACAATAGGGGCTGCATTCATTGAGCTTCTGCGTTCAAGCTAAGGAAATACCGATTAATTCGGAACGTCGTCCTGGCGGCTACTTTTGCGCCCCGCTGTGTCGCTAAAATCTCAAAATAGCGCTGCTATCTTTTCGATTTTGCTTCTTGCAGGACACAAAACTTTCTCGCCAATCCATCACTCCTCATTTAATCAGTGTCTCCCTAATCTTCTTGTGAAATCACTTTCCAAATAAGAAAAACAGCCGGCTTAAGGAAGTTGATTTCTCGTTTAGCTTAAGTATGCTGAGTTTTCTTGTATGCCATAAAGTGTTTCCCGAAGCAGTTCACCGCTTTTGAATATATTTGTAACAATACCCTTAGTTTTAGCATCAACAGTTTTCCAAATATCCTCATGCGGAAGTATCATGCTTCGGTATTCTATTTCCTCAGCTTTAAGGATTTCATACCCCCAGTCGCGAAGCGTGGCAATGTTTAAATTGCTGTTGATTCTACTAATGACTAAGCTAAGCAAAGGAATCATTGCTTCTTTTGTAGCAGTCTTTCTCATGTTGAAAATTGCAGATTGAACTAAGTTGATGCTTCGCTTTGCGCTGCCCATTGGTTTTTCATCGCTGATATTATCAAGTGCGTGCACCATGCTTTGTGTTCCGGTTAAGGTTACAGACCCTGCGGATAAATTGTTTTTTAGCGCTTTATTGATATAGTTTGCTTCGTCTTGGGTTAAATCCATACGGATGCCTCCAAGAAGGTCTACCATAGCTGCAAGCGAGTATGTATCCGTGCACGCATATTCAGTTAGTTCCAACCCGAAGTTTTCGTTTATTGTTTCAAGAAGTAAATCTGGCCCACCAAAGGCATAGGCGTCTCCAAGCAATTCTTGGCCATAGCCTTCAACTTCAACAACAGTTTCAGAAGCAAAAGCTACAAGGCTTAAGCTTTGCTCTAACGCATTGAATGAGGCAATAAAGAGCATATCAGCATATGCGTTTTCTTCGCCAAGAGGCTGGTTTTGTACTACGATTAGAACGCTTGAAATAAACTTTTCAATTTGTTCTTTGGAGTACACTTTTATTGGCCTGCCGTTTTCGCTATTAGCATCCCAGCCTGATATTCTGCTGATGCGAAAAAACAGCCCAAAGCCAACGAGTATGCCAACTAACGTTATGCCGCCAAACGCCCATATGGCTCCAATAAGCCAGAGGCGGAATGTTTCCGGTTCTGCCCTTTTAACATTGTGTCCGCTCAATCTACCGCCTCCTCCTGTGATGGAGTTTGTTTTGGGGTAGGGGAGGGTGTAGGCACAAACAATTGCGCAGGGTCTAAATATTCTCCAATCGTAACCATATCAGGCAGGTTTCGCGCTTCTCCTGTACCTGAAGGGCTATTAATTATTTTGCCGTTAAAAACCATGATTGCGCTTGCTCCGCCATCAAGATTATACGCTTCTTTTAACCCCAGCTTGAGGGAGAGCTCAATCATTTCTTTGAAATTCATACCTATGGAGTAGCCCTTTTGTCTGCCATCAATCATAATAATGCAATAGTGCCCGGGTTCGTAGTAGCCTAAAATACAGCGGGGATTGCGGCCTTGGGGCTTTACATCCTTTGCTGCTTTACCGTTTCTAACAAGGGTTGGCCCAAATTGCCAGCCCTGCCAAGCGCCCTTCTTCATAGATGTATTTGAACGAAATGAGCTATATTCTTCAGTAATCATTTGCCCATTGTAATACAGGACGCATGTTGCCCTTTGGGGGCGCAGCATCTCTATTGGTTCTGGTGTTGGGGTAATAGAAGGTATACTGCTGGGAGTAGGGCTGGGAGACGGAGTTGGTGTTGTGCGGACTATGGCTTTTTTATATAAAATTCCGTTTCTAATAACAAGCCCGCCAAGGAAATCCCCGTTTACGGCTAAAACTGCCTTGTTGTCTTGTGCAATCTTTTCAGCAGCTTCGCGTTTGCCTTTGTATTTGCCGCTTGAAAAGGCTGTTCTGAAACAGTTAACATTCCGCATCCAAATATCTGCAACATAATATGTAACACCATCTTCTTCAATCTTATCAACAGCTATGCGCAACTCGTTGCTTTGGTAACTATAATCAGCATTATGCCCTGTATCATAGTCAGGGAAGTTGATATTCTCTAAATCGCCAAGCAGAGGCTTTCTTGTAGGGGCAGGCGTAGGCGAAGAAACAGGCGTTGGCGATGGGGTTGCCCGTAAAACCGGCACTGGGGTAGCTAAGTGTGATAATTGAAGATAGTTCTTCTGCTCTTGGTAAATGCGCCCAAGAAAAAGGTCGGCATATACTGCCAAAGCCGAGGTAAAAGCTAAAAAACCGGCTATAACACAGAGCGTGGCTGTTTTGATTCTTTTGCGACTCATTGTTCCCCCGATTTTTGTGCTTTAGCCCGTTTCAACGTCCCGTTAAGGCAAATACGGATGCTATTCTTGGGTATTATACCTTCTATTCTAATGCGGAACAAGGCTTCAAAAATATAGTTCTTTCCCATTAACTGTATAGGTCTATACAGTTTTAGAATATAAAGACCCAATTCCATGTAAAAACGGATTGACTCTGCTTTTGTACAATTTAAGTCTATGCTTCCATGACGCAGCAAACATCATTTTAGTTGATAAATATTTGTGAACATTTGACCAAGCGGCATTAAGCTTAAAGCTGCGATGAGTTCCTATGCCAACCTATATTACAATGAAATTGTATGCAGCCTATTATGCAAATTGAATAATTGACTACTAAATGGTGCTTTATTATCGCATGAATAGCCTCCGGGTATGCATAGGATAGTATGAGTAATTGCGAGGAGGCGTTTACCGTGCGCGTTTTTGTTGTAACCAAGCGTTCACTCCTTATAGCTGCTGCAGCATTGGTCGTGCTTATAGCAGCGTTCGTTGTAGCTTTATTACTTAAGAGGGGGGCCGAAGTACCGGCAAGCGCTAAAGTGGCAGAGGAGTACGAGGTGGAAGTCTTAGCAGGCAAACGGCGGGAACTGCCTGTTTATAATGTAGAACGGCCTGATAAAAGAATAGCTCTGACAGTGGATGCAGCCTGG
The DNA here is from genome assembly GCA_964461335.1 of uncultured Oscillospiraceae bacterium. GTDB lineage: Bacteria > Bacillota > Clostridia > Christensenellales > CAG-138 > JAKJBL01. The sequence continues at coordinate 17,547 of CAYWTY010000022.1, read as the reverse complement.
GAGGATGATAAAACTCCTTTCATACTTGAAGAGCTTGATAGGCAGGGAATTAAAGCTACGTTTTATTTATGCGGGTTTTGGGCGGATAAGTACCCGGAACACGTCAAGGAAATACACAGCAAAGGCCATGAGCTTGGCAACCATTCGAACACGCACCCGCATATGAACAGGCTTGATGATAAGAAGATTCAAAAAGAACTGAAGGATTTTGATAATAAGGTTGAAAAACTAGTTGGGCAGCGCTGCAAGACATTTAGGGCGCCTTTTGGGGAATATAATGATCTTGTTATCACAACTGTGCGGGATATGGGGTACATCCCTGTGCAGTGGAACATTGATACAGTTGATTGGAAGGAGGAGCGAAGCGCACAGACTATTCTTGATTCTGTACTGCCAAAGCTTAAGCCAGGCTCTATAATACTTTGCCATAACAACGGGTTTAAAATTAAGGAGTACCTGCCAGAGCTTATACAAGCAGCTAAGGCGCAAGGATATGAGTTTGTGACAATAAGCGAGCTTCTGCTTGATGGTGAAACAATAATTGATGTAAACGGCGTCCAAAAGCGCGCATAGTGATAATGCGGCAAAACAGCTTAAGCCGGAGAATTCCCCGGCTTTTTCTTATTCTTGCGCATAAGCACCCTTTATCCTATAATTAGTGGTGGTCAAATGCGTTAAGCGAAATAAGGAATAATAAAAATGGGGAACGAACGCTTTGCAAACGAGCGATTTTTTTTACAACCTGCCAGCTAAACTTATAGCCCAAGAGCCAATTGCAGTTAGAGAAGCTGCAAGGCTGCTTGTATTAAATCGCAGCAGCGGCGAGCTAGTTGATACGGTCTTTTCAGACTTAACCCAATATTTTAATAGCGGGGATGTTTTGGTGCGAAATATCTCGCGCGTTATCCCTGCCCGACTCTATGGTTTCCGCGAAGATACCTCAGGGCGTATGGAGTTTTTGCTCATAAAGCGTATTCATGAAGATGATTGGGAAGCGCTTGTAAAGCCGGGCAGGCGTGCAAAAATAGGTTTAACTTTTGTTGTAAATGATGAGCTTAGAGTAACGATTATAAGTAAAACTGAAAATGGATGCATTATCAGGCTGCATTATGATGGGGTGTTTGAGGAAATACTCGAGCGCGCAGGCCATATGCCTCTACCTCCTTATATAACCCATACTCTTCATGAAAGCGAGCGCTATCAAACAGTATATGCGTGCAAGCAGGGTTCTGTTGCAGCACCTACCGCAGGGCTGCATTTCACAGATGGTTTGCTTGAACGCCTCAGGGCTAAGGGTGTTTGCATAGTGGATTTACTGCTGCATGTAGGCTTGGGTACATTTAAGCCTGTTTCTACAGTTATAGTTGAAGAACATAAGATGCACTCAGAATACTACGAAATAAGCGAAAGCGCAGCTGCAGTAATCAACTCTGCGCGTAACAACAACAGGCGCATTTTTGCAGTCGGCACAACCTCATGCCGTGTGCTTGAAAGTGTTGCAGACGAGCAGGGCGTAGTGCACGCAGGAAGCGGGTGGACTGATATTTTTATAAAGCCCGGATATGTTTTTCGGGCTATTGATGCGCTTATTACAAATTTTCATCTGCCTGAATCAACGCTGCTCATGCTTATAAGCGCATTCGCTACGCGTGAAAACATCCTCAGCGCATATGCTCACGCAATACAGAATGAATACCGGTTTTTCAGCTTTGGCGATGCAATGCTGATACTTTAAGGAGTATATATGCAGCCTTTATCTTTTAAAGTGGTTAAGACTTGCAAGCAATCAGGGGCACGGCTAGGCTTGTTAAGCACTCTGCATGGTGAAATAGAGACGCCGTGCTACATGCCTGTTGGCACACAGGCCACTGTCAAAGCAATGACACCCGCCGACTTAAAAGAGGTCGGCGCTGGCATTATCCTTGCAAACACTTACCACCTATATCTACGGCCTGGGCATGAACTTGTAAAAAAAGCGGGAGGTCTCCATGCTTTCATGGGTTGGGAAAGGCCTATTCTGACTGACAGCGGCGGCTTCCAAGTTTTTAGCTTAGGAAGCAGAAGAAAAGTCTTTTCTGAAGGCGTGGAGTTTTCTTCACATATTGATGGAAGCAGGCATTTCTTTACGCCTGAGCTTGTAATGGATATAGAACAGGCGCTTGGAGCGGATATTGCAATGTGCTTTGATGAATGCGCCCCATATCCATGTGATTATGCGTATGCGCAAGCAGCAATGGAACGAACGCATCGCTGGGCTAAGCAATGCAAAAATGCGCATACAAAGGCGGATCAGGCGCTCTTTGGCATTGTACAGGGGGGCGTGTATGAAAAGCTAAGGGTTGAAAGCGCCAAGGCAATATCTGATATGGGCTTTGTGGGGCATGGCATTGGCGGGCTTTCTGTTGGGGAGCCAAAGCCTTTAATGTATTCGATGCTTGAAGCGCTTATCCCGCATTTACCAGTGCAAAAACCACGTTATCTAATGGGTGTCGGCAGCCCAGACTGCCTTATTGAAGGGGTATTGCGCGGAGTAGATATGTTTGACTGTGTCCTTCAAACGCGAATTGCACGAAATGGCCTTGCATTAACTCGCTTTGGCCGCAGAATGCTTAGAAACAAAGAGTTTGAGTCCGACTTTTCGCCGATTGAAGAAGGCTGCACATGCTATGCGTGTAAAAACTTCACGCGCGCCTATATTCGTCACCTGATTAAAGCAAAGGAAATACTCGCTGCACACCTGATTACGGTTCATAACCTTCATTTTACCCTCAATTTGATGGAAGAAATAAGGCAGGCTATACGAAATGACAGTTTATTAAGCCTGAAAGAAGATTGGGCAGCTAAAGGCGGCATGGAATGGGGCAGTTAGAACTTGTCAGCAATTCAGAAGCTGAAACAGAAGCAATCGGTAAAAAGCTTTCACAAGCTCTTTTCCCTGGGGCATTCATAGCACTTTTTGGTGGCCTTGGCGCAGGGAAAACTGCATTTGCACGCGGAGTCGGTAAGGGGCTTGGGGTAAACGATATTATTAGCCCTACATTTGCTATTATTCATGAGCATGAAGGCAGGCTTCCTTTGTGCCATATAGACGCATATCGTTTGCTTAACACGGATGAGCTTTTGAATGTGGGCTATGAAGAGTATCTTTCAGGCGATTATGTAATTATAATGGAATGGCCTGACCTTGTGTATAATGCCCTTCCTTGTGAAAGGCTCGATATTTATATTTCTGGCAGCGGCAGCGAAAGCCGCAGCATTACACTTGTGCCAAGCGATAGTAAGCATGCATCGTTAATAGAGGCTTTAAAAATGGGGGATGCAGGTTGTTGATTTTAGGTCTTGAAACATCCGGGCAAACAGCATCTGTTGCGCTTAGCGACAACAACTGCCTGTTGGCAGAGTATAGTGTGTGCAAAACACGCACACATTCTGAAACTATTCTGCCAATAGCAAAAATGCTAATGCAAAAGCTGGATATTGAGCCGTGTAATTTAAATGCTCTTGCAGTAAATTGCGGCCCAGGTTCTTTCACTGGGGTACGCATTGGAATATGTATAGCAAACGCAATGGGCGCTGCGCTAAATATCCCGGTTGTTGGTGTAGATGCGCTGAGCGCACTGTATGAGAATGTGTTTTTGGAACATGAAGTCTGCGTTTTGCTTGATGCCCGAAACGAAAGCGCATATATGGCGCGGTTTTTAAAAGGAGAAACGCTTTCTTTGCCACAGGTGGACAGGGTAGAAAAGCTCCTTTGCGCTGTATCTGAAAACACATTATTCATAGGCGATGGAGCGCTTGCATATAAAGACTTGATAGTTGCCAATGTTAAGGGCGCTGTAATAGCCCCTAAATCTTTTAGTATTAATAGGGCAGGCTCGCTCTGCAGCCTTGCGCAAAAAAAGCTTGCAAAACTGCCCGAAGCTCCAATGCAGGCTGCGCCGCTTTACCTAAGGCCCTCCCAGGCTGAGCGTCAATGGAACTTAAAACATGAGGAAACTATTGATGAGTGAAGTAAACAATCTCGACGAATATAAAATTCGTGCAATGGCGGCTGATGATATTCCTATTGTTGCTCAAATGGAGAAAGTCTGTTTTTCCACCCCGTGGTCTGAAAGGATGCTAAGGGAAGAGTTGAAAAACCGCCTTGCGCACTACATTGTTTTAGAGGCAGCACAAGGTCTTATTGCATATGCCGGCATGTGGGTTGTTTTTAATGAAGCACATATTACAAATATTGCAGTTATGCCGCAATACCGAAGGCATGGGTTGGGGCGGAGCATTATGCTTGAATGCATGAGAAAAGCAATAGCCCTTGGTGCTACGGAAATGACTTTGGAGGTTCGTGAAAGCAACCTTGCTGCAAGAAACCTTTATTCAAACCTTGGGTTTAGCAGGGCAGGTAAGCGCAGGCATTACTATGAAGATACAGGCGAAGATGCGCTTATCCTCTGGAACCGTGATATATGCGCTACAATCGAAGAGTTGCATGCATAGTATTTGGGGGTCTATAATAGCGTTGTATCACAAGGAGGAAAGCCTTGCAAGTAAATATAGACAACCTGTGTGTTAAGTATGATGACTGCGGCAAAGGCATGCCTGTCTTGCTGCTCCATGGTTGGGGCGCGAGTTTAGAGACTATGCGGCCTGTTGCCGAAGCTGTAGTAAAACTCGGCATGCGTGCCGTATCCTTAGATTTTCCTGGCTTTGGCGGAAGCGATGCTCCTATGGAGGCTTGGGGTGTTCCTGAGTACTCGCATTTTATTCGTATATTTATGCGAAAGCTGGGGCTTGAAGGTGCGGATGTGCTCTCTCATTCCTTTGGTGGGCGCATAGCAATTTACCTATCAAGCGAAGATAAAGCTCTATTCAGGCGCATTGTGCTAATTGATGCTGCAGGAATCCGCCCAAAGCGCGGCATTAAATGGTATGTGCGCACCTATGCATATAAGGTCGGGAAGCGCTTATCTCAGGTTAAATTCTTTGATAAAATGCTAAAGCTGAGTGAGCGGAGCAAGAATGCAGGGTCAGCGGACTATCGTGCCCTTCCCAATGAGCTGATGCGGCGCACTTTCGTAAAAGTTATAAATCTGGATTTGACTAGCCGCCTAAGCAGTATAAGCAACCCAACTTTGCTGATTTGGGGCGCACAGGATGAAGAGACCCCCCTGTATATGGGGGAAACGATGGAAAGGCTCATCCCTGACTCAGGCCTTGTTATACTCCAAGGAGCAGGGCATTTTAGTTATTTGGATCAATATCCCCGGTTTTGCGCAATACTCGAGTCGTTTCTTAAGACTTAAGTTTTTTGCAAGGCTTTTAGAGGAGGAGCGGAAATGTTATTAACTTGGGATAATGCATTTGCTGTTCTGGCTGCTTTAGCAGTTGTATTTGCTGCATTTCGGCCTATACATATGCTGCAGCTTGAAAGCTACCAGGGCAAGATGTACTTAAAATGGGTGCAGCGTTATGGTGCAAAAGCAGTTATAGAGTACCTTTTGGCAGGAAGCATGGGAGTCCTGCTGCATCTTGCATGGGCGCTTTTTTATTATACTTCGCCCATTATCAGCACTGTGCTCTTATATGCAGGTGATGCTGCATACCTTGCTGCGCTGCTATATATAGGCATAAAGAACAAAAGAGCAAAGGCGAAAAAGCCTCTGGTCTTCACAGGCCGCGTTAAGCGCTTATGCATTGCGCTGTTTTTAGTCAGCTTCTTTATACATTTGAATTTGTTTCTTCCAGTCGTGATTTCGACTTGGGGGGGAATCCTCCTCTCGAGTCTTCTGCGCTATTTGCCTGGCTTGCTGCTGCCATTTATTGTTCTTTTAGGGCATGTAATAATACTGCCTGTGGAAAACTCGATTAAATATTGGTATTATAGGGATGCCAAACGCAAGCTTGCGGCACATGAGGGCTTAATAAAAGTTGGGATAACAGGCAGCTATGGCAAAACCAGCACAAAATTCATTCTTCAAGCCATTCTTCAAGAAAACTACAATACTCTTGCAACACCATCGAGTTTTAATACGCCTATGGGTATTACGCGTGTAATACGCGAGAACTTGAAGCCTGAACATGAGGCGTTCATTGCTGAAATGGGTGCACGGTATAAAGGCGATATTGCACAACTTTGCAAACTTGTCCAGCCTAAATACGGCATAATTACTTCTGTTGGCAAGCAGCACCTTGAAACCTTCGGTTCTTATGAAGCTGTAATAGCTACAAAATCTGAACTTTTAGAGTCATTGCCTGCTGAGGGCGCAGCCTTCATTAACGGCGACAACCCTGACTGCCGCAGGATGTATGAAGAATGCGCCTTAACGGACAAATTCTTATTTGGTGTTGATGGAGACGGGCTCCATATAAAAGCAACAGATATTAAGCTTGGGAAGGACGGCAGTTCGTTTAAACTTATTGATACTCAAAGCAGCGAAAGTGTAGCCTGCCGCACTGTTCTTTTGGGGAGGCATAATATTCTAAATATTCTTGCTGCTGCATCGCTTGCAAGGTATCTTCATTACCCAATGGAACAAATTGCTGACTGCATAAGTAAGCTAAAGCCTGTAGAGCACAGGCTCGAGCTAATACAGGGCGCTGTAACAGTAATTGATGATGCGTTTAATGCTAACCCGGAAGGGACTAAGGCTGCACTTGAAATACTTAAAGAGTTTGCGCCTTCACGTAGAGTAATAATTACGCCGGGCATGGTTGAACTTGGGTGTGAGGAAGAAGAGCTTCACAAGGAGTTTGGCCGTGATATTGCAGCTGCTGCTGATATTGCAGTTTTGGTTGGGTCGGAGCGTGTGCAGCCCATTCGCAGAGGGCTTTTAGAAGCCGGCTTCCCTGCTGAAGCAATTGTGCAAGTTGCCTCTTTGAAAGAGGCAACCGAACTGCTGCCCGCACTTGCACCTGCAGGCAGTGTTGTGCTCTTTGAAAACGATTTGCCCGACAATTATGAAAATGCCTGAGCGTTTCGCATAGAAAGAGGAGGTTAGTATGTCAAAGCTGAATTTGGCAGTTCTGTTTGGGAGCCGCACTGCAGAACATGATGTGTCGATTGTTTCTGCGCTGCAGCTTTTAGAAAACGTCGATAGGCTAAAATACAATGCATTCCCTGTATACATTTCAAGAACAGGAGAATGGTTTATAGGGGATGATTTAAAAGATATTAAATTCTACCGCAATTTTAACCCTAATGCCAAATCTTTAACGCGCGTATATCTTCCCCCTATACCCGGGTGCGGCGGCCTTTATGCACTTTCGCAAAGAGGGCCTTTCCAAAAATCCGGAAAAGTTCAAGCGATTGACTGCGCAATACTTGCATTTCACGGGATGCACGGCGAGGATGGGACTATGCAGGGCTTGTTCGAATTGTGTGATATTTCGTATTCAAGCGTAGGGGTTACTGGTTCCGGTGTGGGTATGGATAAAATAATTATGAAAGCAGTATTTAAAAGCATGGGTTTGCCAGTACTTCCCGCTAAATACTGCTACCGCTCAGAATGGCTTTTGGATTGTGAGCAGGTGCTTAATGATATGGAGCAGCTTGGTGAATACCCATACTTTGTTAAGCCTGCAAATCTCGGTTCAAGCATAGGCATCAACCGTGCAACAGATAGAAAAAGCCTAAAATATGCAATCGATGTTGCCTCAAATTATGACCGCCGCATTCTTGTGGAGTTGGGGATAGATAAACCGCTGGAAATTAACTGCGCCGGGCTTGGGTATGGCTATAATTGTGTTGCATCCGTATGTGAGCAGCCTGTAGGCTGGGCTGAATTCCTTTCGTTTGACGACAAATATACGCGTAGCGCTAAAAGTAAAGGCATGCAATCGCTTAGCAGGCAAATACCCGCGCCTATTGGGGAGGATTTGACTGCGCAAATACAGCATATGACATGTGAAATCTTCAAAATGCTTGAATGCAAGGGCGTTGTTCGCATAGATTATATGATTAATGAGCGCACTGGTCAGGTTTATGTAAACGAGATAAACACAATCCCGGGTTCATTTGCGTTTTATCTTTTTGAACCTCTTGGCATAACCTATACCCAGTTAATAGATAAGCTTGTTGAGTTTGCGCACATGGCGCTTACAGAAAAACGCAGCTCAGTTTTCGCGTACGAATCAGAGCTGCTTCAAAAGGCAGTCTTAGGCGGGGGAGCAAAAAAGCTTGGTTCCCTTAAATAGCGCCGCACAGCCCCCGATTTTTGATGTAAACGATAGCGGTTAGGGGAAAAAGCATAGCCTCGCATATCTTCCTGCTCGAAACAGCGCGGCTTTAGGCGGCTACATGCACTTTATGGCATATTGCATAAGACGATAGCTATTGCTATAAAGATTCTTGCATGGTATAATGCTTTATGTTGGAATTGATTGTAGGAAATTGGAGAGTGGGTGAGCCCACTCTTTCATTTTGAGGGGCTAGGCTGCGCTATTTTGAGAATACAAATGGCAGCCAGAAGGGTATTTTGTTGAAAACTACTGAAATTGTGCAGGAAATAGTTAGCGAGCCCATTTCAAAAATGGGATATAAACTTGTTGATATAGAATTCCAAAAGGAGCAGGCGAACTGGGTACTTACCCTTTTTATTGACAAGGCAGGCGGTGTTGCGCATGATGACTGCGAGCGGGTAAGCCGTGCGGTTGAGCCGTTGCTTGATGATAAAGACCCTATCGCACAGTCTTATTATTTGTGCGTATCCTCGCCAGGGCTTGACCGTCCTATAAAAAGCGAAAGAGATTTTAAGCGGGCTCTTGGTAAAGACGTGGAAATTAAGCTTTATACAATGCGCGAAAAACGCAAGATATATACGGGCAAGCTTCTCGAGTTTAATGTTGAAAGTGTTTTGGTTTTGTGTAAAGATGGGAAGGAACGCGAGTTCGCATTAAAAGAAATTGCCTTAATCAGACCTCATATTGAATTTTAGGGTAATGTAGTAGAGAAGAAGCAGAAGGAATATTTATAATGGTTAAAGGGGATGGCTGAATGAATGCCGAATTTATCGAGGCATTGAATGCAATTGAAAAGGAGCGCGGCATCAATAAAGATGTTTTAATTGATGCTGTTGAAAACGCGTTAATTTCCGCTTATAGGCGCAATTACGGCACCTCCAATAATGTACGCGCTCTTATTGATAGGGATACGGGTGAAATCCAGCTCTTTGCTTCAAAATCAGTTGTAGAGCAGGTAGAGAACCAGCATAGCGAGATCTCCCTCGAAAAAGCGCATAAAGTAAACACGCTTTACGAGGTTGGCGATGTGCTTGAAGAAGAAGTAAAGGCAAAAAACTTTGGGCGCATTGCTGCACAAACAGCTAAGCAGGTTGTTGTCCAGCGAATACGTGAGGCTGAGCGCGGCGTTATTTATGACGAATATGTAGAAAAAGAAAATGAAGTGCTTACAGCAATTGTACAGCGCGTTGAAAAGAGCGGAGCATATGTTGAGCTTGGTAAAACAGATGGTCTCTTAACCCCAAATGAAATGATTCCAGGTGAAAGTTTTGACAGCAACAGCCGTATAAAAGTTTATGTGCTCGAAGTGCGTAAGACTAATAAAGGCCCGCAAGTGCTCGTTTCGCGAACACACCCAGGGCTTGTTAAGCGCTTGTTTGAACTTGAAGTGCCTGAAATTCAATCTGGAATTGTTCAGATACGTTCAATTGCACGTGAAGCAGGTTTTCGAACAAAAGTTTCTGTTTCAAGCAATGACCCTCAGGTTGACCCAGTCGGGGCTTGTGTCGGGCAAAGGGGTTTTCGGGTTGAGCGAATAGTTGCAGAGCTTCATAACGAAAAAATTGATATTATAGAGTGGGATTCTGACTCTGCGGTTTATATAGCAAAAGCGCTAAGCCCTGCTAAGGTGCTTATGGTGTACATAAACGATGCTGAAAAGGCAGCAAAGGTAATTGTGCCTGACAACCAACTCTCTCTTGCAATAGGCAAAGAGGGGCAGAATGCGCGCCTAGCTGCAAAACTTACAGGTTGGAAAATAGATATTAAAAATCAATCTCAGGCTGAGGAGGCAATGTTTAACGCAAATGAGCAGCAGGAGCAGGATGAACCTGAGGAAGCTGAATAATCAGGGTTAGAGGGGCTAAGTTATGGCAGCAAAGAAAATTCCAATGCGTATGTGCATAGGCTGCCGCCAAATGCGGCCTAAAAGAGAGCTTGTGCGCGTAGTGCGTTCAAGCGAGGGGCATATAAGTTTTGACCCTATTGGCAGGGCGCCTGGCCGCGGTGCATATCTTTGCAAGAATGAAGCTTGTTTGGAACGGGCTATGAAAACTCGTGCGCTCGAGCGTACATTTGAGCAGAAGATTGACCCTGAGCTTTATGAAAAACTGCATGCGGAGCTTACAAGCAATGCGTAGCTACCAAAAACTCCAAGGAGCAATTGGGCTCTCAAGAAAAGCGGGTAAATGCATTGCAGGCGATTATGCAGTAACGAAAGCCTTAAAAGAAGGCCGCAAGCTTCTTGTAGTGCTTGATATGGGCGTCTCAGAGGCAACAAGGCAAAGATATAACTCGCTTTGCGCGCTAAAAGATGTCAAGTTGCTTGAAATGCCTGAAGTAGGCTCTGCAATCGGCAAGCCAGGCTGCAAGATAGCTGCAGTTGCGGATGAACGCTTTGAACAATTAATAATAGATGCAGAAGCTAAGAATAATTTTGAATAATCCTTAAACAGATTAACCCGGGGGTAGTGGTATGGCAAAAGCAAGTATAGTAGAAGCAGCAAAAGAGCTTGAAGTTCGCGCGCAGGCGTTGTTTGCGCGTATTAGCCAATATCAGGCAGATGTGGGGGAAACACTGCAGGGTGTTCGGGAACGTGAGCACCAGCTGCTTGAAAAGGAAGAAGTGCAGCGTCTTGAGCGCCTCGAGCATGAGCGCCAGGAGCGCTTGCTTGAAGTGCTTTCATCTGATAAAGAGCTTGCAGTTCATATTGGAGGAACTGACGAGCAGCAAGAAGAATACGAAATTATTAAGCCGCAGGAGTTGGACAAGGCAAAGCCTTTAGATATAGATATGCGAAAGGATGAACCATTGGAAGCGGCTGCCGCTGATAAAGGTGAGACCCAAATGTCAGACACTCCTTCACTTAAGCAGCCAGCTGAACCTCAGACCCCTGTTGTTCAGTATGAAGAACTGCAAGCTAAGCAAAAAGAAAAGGCAGAGCAGGCAGAAATCCAGAAAAAGCCTGAAACAACAACTGCTACAACCCACAGTGGCTATGAGCAGCGTACTATTGACCCTTCCGTATACCAACGCGGAACCTCACAGCCTAGCTTCCAGCAGCGCCCACAGCAGGGCGGCTATCAGCAACGCCCGCAGCAAGGCGGCTATCAGCAGCGCCCGCAGCAAGGTGGCTATCAGCAGCGCCCGCAGCAAGGCGGCTATCAGCAGCGCCCGCAGCAAGGTGGCTATCAGCAGCGCCCGCAGCAGGGCGGCTATCAGCAGCGCCCGCAGCAAGGTGGTTTCCAGCAGCGTCCGCAGCAGGGCGGCTATCAGCAGCGCCCGCAGCAAGGTGGCTTCCAGCAGCGTCCGCAGCAAGGTGGTTTCCAGCAGCGTCCGCAGCAAGGTGGTTTCCAGCAGCGTCCGCAGCAGGGCGGCTATGAGCAGCGTCCACAGCAGGGTGTTGAATTCCAGCGCAAGCCTGCTTCTACTGGGCGCCCGGCAGCGCCTGTCTCGCCTTCAGGCAAAGAAAGGGTTAGCAACTATGACCCTCTGAAAAGCAGCTATGCAAAGAACTATGAGGCGGACAAAAGAGCAAAGGGAAAGAAGGCTTTTCAAAAGGATGCAGTACCCCCTGCCCCTGTACGCGCAACATCATGGGATGAGGATGCTCCAGCGGGCGGAAGCCGCAGGCGGCCCCGTAAGCAAGTGCACCAGGTTAAGCCTGAGCCAATAATTATTGAAAAGGCGGTCATAACAACGGAAAACGTAAAGGTCAAGGAGCTGTCCGAAAAAATAGGAAAGCCAGCAGGAGAAATAATTAAAAAGCTGTTTTTGCTCGGAATAGCAGCAACCATAAATCAAGATTTAGACTATGATACTTGTGAGTTAATTGCTTCTGAGTATGGTATTACGCTCGAAAAGCAAATTGCAAAAACTTTCGAAGAAGTGCTGCAGGATAGCTCAGACGAAGTTGATTCCCTTGAAAACCTTGTTGATCGGCCGCCAGTAATAACAATAATGGGCCATGTCGACCATGGCAAAACTTCTTTGCTCGATGCAATTCGAAACAGCAGGGTTACAGAAGGCGAGGCAGGCGGGATAACACAGCATATCGGTGCCTACACAGTGGATAGCAACGGGAGAAGCATTACTTTTATAGATACTCCGGGGCATGAGGCATTTACATCAATGCGTGCTCGCGGTGCGCAGGTTACAGATATTGTTGTGCTTGTTGTTGCTGCAGACGATGGCATTATGCCGCAGACAGTTGAGGCAATAAACCATGCAAAAGCAGCAAATGTACCCATAATTGTTGCAATAAACAAAATGGACCGGCCTGAAGCCAACCCAGAGCGTATTAAGCAGCAGCTGACTGAACATGGGCTTGTTGCAGAAGAATGGGGAGGCGATACCATTTGCGTTGAAGTCTCAGCTAAAGCAAATATGGGTATTGAGGCATTGCTTGAAATGATTCTGCTCCAGGCGGATGTGCTTGAGCTAAAAGCTAACCCGGAGCGCCTTGCAAAGGGTACTATTATTGAAGCGCAGCTTGATAAAGGGCGCGGACCAATAGCTACTGTTCTCGTTCAAAACGGGACATTGCGCGTTGGGGATACAATTGTCGCAGGTACAACTTATGGGCGAGTGCGTGCGATGATGGACGATAAAGGCAAGCGCGTTATGCTGGCAGGGCCAAGCAGAGCAGTTGAGGTTCTGGGCTTTAGCGAAGTGCCGGCTGCAGGTGATGTGCTCAATGTTGCTGAAATCGATAAGCTCTCACGCCAGGTTGCGGAGGAACGGCGGGATAGAATTAAGGCAGAGCAGCTTAAGAACCTCTCGAAGGTTTCGCTTGATGAGCTTTTCAGCCAAATTGCTGAAGGAGAAATAAAAGACCTTAATGTCATAGTCAGGGCGGATGTGCAGGGCTCAGTAGAAGCTGTTAAGCAGGCATTGGAGGAGCTTTCAAACGAAGAAGTGCGCGTGCGCTGCATCCATGGAGGCGTTGGTGCGATTACAGGCTCAGATATAATGTTTGCATCTGCATCCAATGCAATAGTAATTGGGTTTAATGTACGAATGGATTCTGTTGCCCGTGTATCAGCTGAGCGCGAAAAGGTAGATGTGCGGATGTACCGCATCATATACAATGCAATTGAGGATGTACAAAAGGCAATGAAGGGTCTGTTCAAGCCAGTATTTAAAGAAGTTGAGCTTGGGCGCGCTTCTGTTCGTGAGACTTTTAAGGTCACAGGAATTGGTACAATTGCAGGTTCCTATGTCCAAGAGGGTAAAATTAGCCGTAATGCACAGGTGCGTGTTGTTCGCGATGGGATAGTAATCCACGAAGGCAAAATAGCCTCTCTTAAGCGGTTCAAGGATGACGTAAAAGAGGTTGCGCAAGGCTATGAGTGCGGTATAGGTATTGAAAACTTCAATGACTTGCTCGAAGGTGACACAATTGAAGCTTTCGTAATGGAAGAAATAATTAAATAAGTAAGCTTTGCTTCGGTTTACAAGGAGTATGCTATGTCAGCTATTAGACAGGACAGGATGAACGAGGAAGTAAAAAAGGCTGTAAGCGAGATTATCTTCGAAATGAAGGACCCAAGGGTTTCGTCTATGGCTACCATAACCCAGGCTGAGGTTACTAATGACCTTAAACAGGCAAAACTACGTGTAAGCGTTTATGAGCAGGACGAGGAACTTCGAAAGGGCACAGTAGAGGCACTCAACCATGCCTCAGGCTTTATATCGCGTGAGCTTGGCCAGCGAATGAAGATTAGGCGCCTGCCTTCGTTAAAATTTGTGCTGGATACATCCATAGAGTACAGCGTCCACATAGCGCATCTTTTAGATAAGCTAAACATACAGCAAAAGGAGCAGAGCGATGGTTGAAGCAGCAGCCAAAATGGCACAATGGCTGCGGAATGAAGACGGGTTTCTGCTTATTGCCCATACCTCACCTGATGGAGATACAATAGGCTCTTCGCTTGCAATGTATTGCCTTCTAACCAGTATGGGCAAGAAGGTGCAGGTTGTCTGCGAGCACCTAATACCCTATCTTTACAGCTTCCTTCCTTATGCTAAAGAGTTTAAAACTCCGGAAACAGCAGAAAAAAGTTATAAAAATGCAATAGCTATTGATTGCGCTGATAAAAATCGTATGGGCAAAGCTGTTGAATTGTTTAACGCTTCTTTGCTTACAGGAAGTATAGACCACCATAAAACCAACATAGCGTATGGGGACTATGTGCTTCATAATGAGAACGCCTCTGCAACAGGCGAGCTTGTTTTCCACCTTTGGCAGGAACTTGGGGTTGCGCTTGATGCAAGCAGTAAAACTGCCTTTGAGATTGCCTGCTGCCTTTTTACTGCGATAAGTACTGATACAGGGAACTTTTCATACTCTAATGCAACACCTGAATCATTTCGTATAGCAGCAGCTTTAGTTGAATACGGCATTGACATTGCAGATATTAACCGTATGGTTTATAGAACACTTCCAATAAGCAAAACAAGGCTTATAGGCTATGTGTTAAGTTCCATGCGTTTATATGAAAATGGCCGTATAGGAGCAGCCCTTTTGCTTCAGGAAGACTTTTTACGCCTTGGCGCAACACCTGAGGATGTCGAAGGCATAATTGATGGAATTAGAGATGTTGACACAGTCGAAATAGCCATACTTTTGCGAGAGACGCAAAAGGGGGATTTTAAAGTTAGTTTGCGCTCAAAGAAATATGCGGATGCAAGCGCTATTGCTAGCCGCTTCGGCGGAGGAGGGCACCTGTGTGCTGCTGGCTGTACTATGGAAGGGCAGCCTGAGGCTATACTTGAGCAGCTGCTGCAAGTTTCAATAGATGCACTTGAACAATGAGATAAACGGAATAATAAACGTACTTAAGCCCCCGGGGATGACATCCAGGGATGTTGTAGACGAAATACGCAGGCTTTCTGGAATAAGGCGCGCTGGGCACGCAGGCACGCTTGATAAAGGGGCTGCCGGGGTGCTTCTTATTTGCATTGGCAAGGCGACGCGCCTCTTTGATATTCTTGTTGATAAGCAAAAAGAATATATTGCAGAAGTTGCATTCGGCATTTGTACGGATACGCAGGATTCTTACGGCAAAATAACAAAACATGCACCGCATAAGGTAACATATGAGGAACTCAAAAATATACTGGGTGAGTTCACCGGGAAGCAGTGCCAGAAAGCACCTGCCTATTCTGCGTTGAAATCCGGAGGTAAACCCTTTTACGAGTTAGCACTAAAAGGCGAAGCTGTGCCAGAGCGCAATCGTGACATTTGGCTCCATGAGCTTGAACTTATGCATCAGGTAGATGAAGACCGTTTTTTATTGAGGGTTGTCTGCTCGCGCGGCACTTATGTACGAACGCTATGTGAAGATATTGGGGCAAGGTTTGGCACCTGTGCGCATATGTCGTTTTTGCTTAGAACGGCATCAGGTGCTTTTAAGGTTAATAAGGCATATACAATACCCGAACTTTTTAAGCTAAAGGAAGCGGGTAGGTTGCATGACGCAATTACACCTGTTGAGAAGTCGGTAGAGTTTCTGCCCACGGTTTATATAAATGATGAAACAGAATATTTCCGATTAAGAAACGGACAAAATGTTTTGTTAGATGGGAACACGCTGCCTGAATACACTTTAGCTCGTGTATATTTAAAGGATGATTTTTTGGGAATTGGTGTTATTATTAATGGCGGGATAAAATTTAAAATTAATTTTCAGCCAAACGCTGAAATGAACAGATAATTGGGGTTTATATGGGCAAAACACAACCTGTAATCTTAGCATTAGGCATGTTTGATGGCATACACATGGGGCACAGAGCCCTGCTTTGCCATACATATAGGGTTGCTAAGCAAAACGGATGGCAGAGTGTTGTGTATACATTTGCCAACCATCCTAAATCCGTCTTTGGCGCTGAACCTAAATTGCTTTCAACAGTGGAGGAGCGGCGTAACACAATACTCTCCCTTGGCTTAGACTTCATTTGTATGGAAACATTCGATAGCAGCTTTGCCTCGCTTTCGCCGCAGGAGTTTGTAGAAAAGCTTTTAAACGATTATAATATGCGTGCTGTTTCCGTGGGTTTCAATTATGCATTTGGCCGCAACAGGCAGGGCAGCGCCCATACCTTACAAAAGCTTGGAGAAAGATTTGGGTTTAAAGTTTATGTAATGCAGCCTGTAGTTTTAATGCAGGAATCTGTTTCAAGCACCCGCATACGTGAGCTAATAGAAAACGGTCAAGTCAGCACAGCTTCAAAAATGCTGTGCGCACCTTACTCGCTTACAGGCCTTGTGGAAGAAAACCGTCGTATTGGTGCAAGCCTTGGGTTCCCTACGGCAAATCTGCAGCCGCCTGTAGGTAAGCTGCTTCCAAAAGCAGGCGTATATATAACAAATGTGTTCTATAACGGATGTTTTTTCACAGGGGTTACAAATATTGGCCGTAACCCTACAGTTTCAGGTAAAAAGACTACTATTGAAACGCATATCCTTGATTTTTCGGAGAATATCTATGGGCAGCAACTAACTGTTCAGTTTATTGAACGCCTCCGTGATGAGCAGTGTTTTTCAAGCAAGTTTGAGTTAGCTGAACAAATAAGAAAAGATGTGAGCATTGCTCATAAGTGGCAGCGGGAAGAAGGCAGGCTCTGGGCTTGCGCAAATAAATGCAGTAATGGACTGCTTTCTTAGCTTAGGTCGGCATTAGTAACTTGGTCGCTTAAACAGCCTTGGGTTTAGTATGCGAAAGCTTCTAAGCATAGCAGATAATTTATTGTTTTGAGTAAATCAATTTCAATAGCTGAGTGATGCAACTTTCAAGATGCTCAAATAAGCTACAAAATGCTTGACGCTTCATTGTATTTACTATAAACTGAAGCTGCTATTAAATAAAAGGAAGGTACTATTTCATGCCTGGTTCAATTACAGAAAGCATAGCGGGGTTCTTCCAAGGCCCTGGGCTAATGATTGTTCTTCTTGTGGCCATGTTCGCAATAATGATAATTCCGCAGCGCAGGCGCGACAAAAAAGTAAAATCAATGCTAAGCGCGCTTAAACCCGGTGACCGTGTTCGCACAATCGGCGGTATATATGGTACAATTGGCTCAATTAAAGATGATGTTGTTACACTCGTTGTAGGGCCCGATAAGGTGCGTTTAGTTTTTGCACGCGGCGCAATCTCAACAGTAGAGGATGTAGCTGCAGAAAACACAATGTCAGAAGAAGTGAAAGAAATCCAATAACAAAAGCCTATTTTTATGCCGGCAACAATTGTTGCCGGCATTTTATTTATGGCTTCAGCCAGTTGAGGCCGCGAAGCGGACGAAACAATAAACCA
>CAYWTY010000021.1:0-23676 GCA_964461335.1 uncultured Oscillospiraceae bacterium | reverse complement strand
ATATAGTAGCGCGTGAACTGCCGGGCTTCGTTGCAAAACCGTAGTGAATCTGTTATTCTAATTAAACCCGCAGCTAAGTAAGTATTCGCTGCGCTATGGGAAGTTTAAAAAAGGGTCGGTTTATCTATGAAAAACGCATTTGATGTTTTACAGGAGCGAGGTTTTATAAAGCAGGCTTCGCACCCAGAGGAGCTGCGCGAACTTATGGGGAGGGAAAGCATAACCTTCTACATAGGCTATGACCCAACTGCGGATAGTCTCCATGTTGGGCATTATGTGCAGCTTATGGCAATGGCGCATATGCAGCGCGCAGGCCATAAGCCTATTGCGCTCCTTGGCGGGGGCACAACAATGATAGGCGACCCATCCGGTAAAACGGATATGCGCCGCATGATGACTCAAGAAGAAATAGCAGATAATGCAGCACGCTATCAAGTTCAAATGTCGCGCCTTTTGGAGTTTGGCGAAGGTAAGGCAAGAATAGCTAATAATGCAGACTGGCTGCTTCCGCTGAATTTCCTCGAGTTTATGCGCGAAATAGGCGTGCTGTTTTCAGTAAACCGCATGCTTTCTGCGGATTGTTATAAAAACCGGCTTGAAGAGGGGCTAACCTTCTTTGAAATGGGCTATATGCTCATGCAGAGCTATGACTTTTTGCACCTTAACCGCGAGTTTAACTGTGTGCTGCAAATGGGCGGGGATGACCAGTGGAGCAATATCCTCGCAGGCGCAGATTTAATCAGGCGCAAGGAACAGCGGCCTGCATACGCTCTTACATGCGCGCTCCTAACTACAAGTGACGGCAGGAAAATGGGCAAGACCGAAAAAGGTGCGCTCTGGCTTGACAAAGAAAAATGCTCAGTTTTCGACTTTTACCAGTATTGGCGCAATGTTGATGATGAAGATGTTGAGCGCTGCCTTTCGCTTTTGACCTTTATCCCAATGGCTGAAATCCGTGAAATCTGCGCACAAAAGGGCGAGAAAATAAACGACGCAAAGCGCAGGCTTGCGTTTGAGCTAACATGCCAGGTGCATGGTGAGGTTGAGGCGCAGCGCGCAATGGATGCTGCAGAAGCGCTCTTTAGAGGTACTGGCGACTTAGAGCATATGCCAACTCTAAGCTTAGCTGAGGCTGATGTTATTAGTTCAGGCCTTCGCATACCGGACATTCTTGTTTTAGGCAAGCTTGCAAAATCCAAAAGCGATGGCCGCAGGCTCATAGAAAGCGGTGCTGTTTTTATAGGCGAAACCCCTGTTGAAGATGTTTCAGAAACTCTTGATATAGCGCAGCTTGAAGGTGACGGGGTTATTCTTCGAAAAGGCAAAAAGGGTTATTTAAGGGTGCGCCTTAACTGATGCAGGCATACCGAAGCATAGATAGGGCAGCAAATGTTGAGCTAATAATCCGCAAATCGCGTTTTATAGGCCAATGTCTGCCGGTTTTAGATGAACAAAGTGCAAAAGAGGCGCTTGAAAGTATAAAAAAGAAGTATTGGAACGCGAGCCACAACCCTTTCGCATTTAGCGTCGGGTCGCCCTTATCAGTAGCGCGCTACACAGATGACGGCGAGCCAACAGGTACAGCAGGGCTTCCGATACTTGGGGTTATAAACAACAGAGGGCTAACAAACCTGCTTTGCGTTGTTACACGTTATTTCGGGGGTGTGCAGCTTGGGGCAGGGGGGCTTGCAAGGGCATATGCTTCAGCAGCTATGGCTGCGCTTGATGAAGCAGGGCTTGTAGAAATGAAGCCATGCAGCAGGTTAAAGCTTGAACTAGGCTATGCAGACTATGCAGCGCTTGAAACGCTAATTAAAACAGAAGCAGAGCTTGTTCAGGCGGAATTTGGCCAAAACGTATGCCTTGAAGTACGCATTCCAAAAGAAAGAGCAGAAGCCTTTAAAGAGTCTATTCTTGAGCGAACTGACGGGAAGGTTAACTCGGAGCATATTGGCGCTTGTTATGGTGCGTTTAAAGTCAATTAGGCTGAACGATTTGCACAAAGAAGTGCATCACATAATCATTACGAGGAGGTATGCGATATGGAAATCACAATAACCAGGACAACATCTCCAAGGGCAAAGCCTGACGAGAGCAAGATGGGCTTTGGCAGACTATTTTCCGATCATATGTTCATTATGGAATATGAAGACGGCAAGGGTTGGTTTAACCCCCGCGTTCAGCCGTATCAGCCGCTTTTAATTGACCCGGCTTCCCCTGTGCTTCATTATGGGCAGGAAATCTTCGAGGGAATGAAGGCATACAGAGCGGCAAATGATGACATCCTTCTCTTTCGTGCGCGTGAAAACGCAAAAAGGCTTAACAGAAGCGCAGTGCGCATGTGCATGCCTGAAGTAGATGTTGAGTTCAACTATGAGGCAATTCGTACGCTTGTAGACATTGAACGTGATTGGGTGCCGAAAAGCCCGGGCACATCGCTTTACCTTCGCCCAACAATGATAGCTGACGGCGCTATGTTAGGCGTACACCCTAGCCACAGGTATTACTATTATGTAATCTGCTCGCCCTCAGGCGCGTATTACGCAAAAGGTCTTGCGCCAATAAGCATTTTCGTTGAAGATACCTATGTGCGTGCTGTTAAAGGCGGAACAGGCGAAGCAAAAACAGGCGGCAACTACGCTGCAAGCCTTAAGGCTGCAAGCGTTGCCTCTGCTAAAGGGTATGACCAGGTGCTGTGGCTTGACGCAGAGCACCGCAAATATGTTGAAGAAGTTGGCGCAATGAACATGATGTTCCTCTTAGGCGATACGCTCTGCACAGCAGCCTTAGAAGGTAGCATACTCCCAGGCATAACGCGCATGTCAATCCTTGAGCTTGCGCGTGAAATGGGCTTAAAGGTAGAAGAGCGTAAGATTTCTGTTGAGGAGCTCATAGAGGCAAACAAGAGCGGCGAGCTGCATGAGGCATTTGGCACAGGTACTGCTGCTGTAATTTCGCCTGTTGGTGAGCTAACTTATAAAGATAAAACAATTGTAATAAACGACAAAAAAATCGGCACTCTGACCCAGAAGTTCTATGACACGCTCACAGGCATACAAGTTGGAGAGATTGCCGATACTCACAGCTGGGTTACACGCGTATAAAATTTCCGTTTTGCGGAAATATCGACAATAGCTCGGTGCGTCGTTTTGCACACATTAAAGGAGAAGCGAAAATACATGAAAAAGGTTGTTTCCGCAATATGCATACTTGTTATTATGCTTGCAGCATATACTGCGCATGCGGCAAACATTCAGGTTGTGACAGAACCTCAGCAGATAGTTTCTGCAGGGCTGGTGCGGATTAGCTTTTCTGTAACCAATGACTCAGCATACGAAATGCGAAACATAAGCATTAGCGGCCACGGCGCGGGAGAATCAGCGGATTTATACCAGCAGATAGTCCCGCCCGGGGGCGCACTTAGCTTTTCGCTTCGCAATGTTGAAATCACAAACAGTATGCTTGGAGAACAGCTTGTTTATACGCTCAACTGGGCTGAGAACAATGAGCAAAAATCCCAAAGCGTTTCTCTTAACATAGGGGCTGAGCCTGTCTTGCCTGCCTTAGATATGAAAGCTAATCGCACTGCAAGCAAGACATCCGGAAAAGCAGGCGAAAAGGTTGTTTTAACTTATACGCTTACAAACCCCGGGCAGCAGGCTATGAGCGAAATCACAGTTACAGATAGTGAAATAGCCGGAAGCACGCCTGTTGCGAAAAACCTCAACCTTGAGGGAGGCGCAACAAACAAAATAACATACGAGTACACCTTAGGCAGCCAAAGCGCAATAAGCAGGCCAATAATCACTTATAAGCTTGCGGGGGCGAACAAAAGGCTCGAACTTGAGCCGCTCACACTCGCAATAGTAAGCGTTAAGCTTGATATTTCGCTAAGCCAGGGTGCGCCTGTGCCTGAGGGTGTACTTTTTACCATTGTGCTTAACAACTCCGGGAACCAGGCTATTGATAAGCTGCGCATAGCTGATGAGCTTGGAAATAGCGTAAACGAGGATATATTTACGCTTGATGCAGGGAAGGAACGCACTTTAAGCTACCTTGTATCCAGCTCATCTTTAAGGAATGTAGTTTTTACAATTACAGGTACTGATGCACTTGGTCAGCCGTATGAGAATAAAACCCGAAGCTATGAGGTTTGGCCATATGTTGACCCGAGCCATGTTTCGCTCTCGCTCATTGCAACTGTGCTTACGCCGCTTTCAGACAGCGGGCGTATGCTTGTACGCTTTACAGTTCAAAACAACTCGAATGTTGAGCTAACAAACGCAGCAATCACAGAAGAGCAGCTTGGGACGCTTGAAACGCTCGATATTCTTCCCTTAGGGCAGACTTTACGAGAGAGAGAGCTCTTAGTAGGCGCACCGCGCGAGCTGGAGTTTACCCTTACAGCAGCAGACCCTTCAGGCGCACAGCATAGTTACCAAGCGAAGGTGACTGCTGCTTATATAGAACCTACGCAGCCTACACCTGCACCCGAAGTTGAGGAAGTTCCTGAACTACCGCAAAAGGGCATGAGCAGTACTCTTGTTACAGTGCTTATTGTGCTTGCCTCACTAATGGCTATTGCAGGAATTGCACTTTTAGCGCTCTCAGTTTATGAGCGCAGGCGAAACGCAGCAATAGAGCGTGAAGATAAGGCAGCCGAACAGGCACGTGTTAAGGCGGAGGTGCGAGAGGCGCCTGTCTTTAAGCGTGAAGCAGTTCGCGAGCCAATGCAGCCAGAGCCGCATTCAGCTGTTGCTTCAGAGAGAATATTTAGTACACCCCAGAACGCGACTCAAACAGGTGCCTTAGCTCAGCAGCCGCAGCTTAGGAAGCCGCGGCCTCAGGGAGCGCCTTTAGAGCAGCCTGAAGCAGAGGACTATCAGCGCAAGTATGTGCAGCGCGAGGCCGAGCAGCAAGTGCACCAAGCTAAGCAGCAGCCCACGCCCCCCCAAATGCCGCATGCTTCACCTGAGATTAGAAACAGAGTCCGCCGCGTGCAGCCAACCGATAAACAGCAATAAAGCGCAATGCAACGGGGGAAGAGCGTCTTTCCCCGTTTTATTTTGCCCCAAGATGCAAGAGAGGATATTGTTTGGAAAAATTCACAGGGCTTACAGAGGAAACATACAAGTTTTTTTGGGAAATCGCGTTTAGAAATGAAGCTGAGTTCTTTAATGAAAACCGCAGCCGTTATGAGCGTGAAGTCAAGCTGCCTATGCAAAAGCTTGCTTTAGATTTAGCAAAGACTGCGCTTGAAGTAGATTCCCATTTTAACGTGCGGCCTGCAGCAGTTGTTTCGCGCATAAGACGCGATACGCGCTTTAGCAAAGATAAAAGCATATACAGAGACAATGCTTTTTTGGTTTACAAGCACCACGGGCAACGCACAAGCGAAAGCTATGTGCTTTATGCTGAATTTGAGCGTACCTCCTATGGCTATGGCATGGGTATGTATTGCCCGGATGCCGGGTTTATGGCTAAGGTGCGTAAGCGCATGGTTGATGAAGCAGAGCTGTTTTTGTCATTAGTAAATGAGCCGGGCTTTAAAGAGCGCTTTTCTCCTCACGGGGTAGAATATAAAAGACCAAGGTTTACAAATGCATTAAGAGAGCTGCAGCCCTGGCTTAATATGCGAAGCCTTTCGTTTAGCTATTCTTCTAAGGAGCTTAAAAATACAATGAAGCCTGAACTTCTAGACGAAATTATAGAAGGCTTTTTGCTTTTAAAGCCTGTGTACAGGTTCATTTTGGGGCTTGAGCAATAGAAAGTTATATTAAGGCTACTCCCTGACACGAAGTATTTGAACAGTATTATTTTGGAACACAGTATAAAAAGCCGAAAAGAACGCCTGGTCATAGGCATATGTATAGATTTCTGCATTTCCAAGCCAAATATAATCTATGCCGTATTTCTTATTCAGCGTGCTAAAGTTTTGCGTGGGCGCCTCAAAAAGCAACCTGACTTCAGCTTCACGCTCCTCAAATGCAATACCATGGAAATATAAATATGAGCCTGTGCCGCAAAGTATATTGCGGCCTGTAAGCGAAGAAACTGCATTATTATGGTGAGTGGCTGTAAGAAACAGTGCATTCGGGGCAGTATTATTTGTTACAAACTCAGCAGCCTCTACTTCATCTTTGCTAAAAAGCTCGTATTCGCTTACAAGTTCACGGCCAAGCGTTAAAATGCCTGACGCAAAGACGCATACTAAAACACAAGCTGCAAGGTACTTTCGAACAGGGATTGCCTTAAGCACTTCATAGAGCTTAAAAAATAGCAAGGCTATAATTGCGCATGTATAGGCAAACCAAATAAAAAGCAGCTTGTTGTTGTCGTAAGGGTTTGGCTGGAACTGAACTAACTCCGCAATAAGCCAAATTAGCGCAGCACCTGAATAAAATGCGCGCTCCTTTTTGTTCAGCATAAAAAACGCAGCAGGCAAGAGCAGGAAGATAAGCCCGAGGTTTTTTATGTAGAACCACAAAAAGGTATCAAGCTCATTTGACCAGTTGAAGTGGAATTTTAAGAAGCCTTCCGCTTGGCGAAATGTAAAAGATAGAAGCTGAAAAGCCGCAAGTGCAAGCGCCAAAGCCCCATAGAGAAGCCAGCTTGAAAGCATTGCCTTTTGCTCTTTATTAAAAAATGCCCTTGCAAAATAAGCAGCGCTTATTATCCCAAGTGCAAGGAATGAATGTGTATGCACCATGGGCAGGCAGCCTGCAAGAACAGCAAGCGGCAGAAAAAACTCGCGCTCATTTTCAAACGCTGCGCGCCTTAGCATATATAAGCAGGGGAATAAGAGCGCCCACCCAAAAAGCGTTGCGCGCTGTGGAATTAACATATCCGCAATTGTGTTGACCCAGCGAAGCCCGAGAGATGGGTTGTTTGTAGGGGTGTTGTAGAAGTCACTAAACAGGCGGAAGAACCCAAAGGGCTCTACTTTAAGATAATCAAAAAAGTAAGAGAACCCAAAGCCTCCGCCAATGAAGAAAAGGAAGGTTGCAAACAAAGCGGCTTTTTGCGAAACAAGCCAGCGTTCAAAGAAAAAGTAGACTCCGAAAAGCACAAGTGCAAGTGCAAGCGCAGCAGGAAGGAGCATTGCAAAGCGGAGGTTTGCGCCAAGCACTATGAATGTAGCGCTTATGCTGTCGCAGAGGAAGGGGTACCCCACAACAACACCAGGGAAGATTGAATATTGAGGCGGGAATATGCCTTGGGTAGCAATGCTTGATGCAAGGCCCAAATGAAGCGGTAAATCTCCAAATGTGGATTGTCCGCTATGGAGCGCACCATTATTTAAGGCGAGCGTATGCGTAAATAAAAGATACAGCATAAGCGCGTAAACCGGTAAAAGCACAATAATAGGTTTGAATTGAGCAAAGGATGTTGGGGCATTAGGTTTTTCAATTTTCTAAGCTTTAAAGCGCAGAAAGCTCCTGAAAGCACACAGAAAGTGAGCGCAAGCAAATTTGATAACAGCGTAAAGCCGAAGAAAAAGCTAAAGAGCGCAGGCAGCCAAAGCAGCAGTGCAAGCGCTATAACGCCGCCAAGCCAAAGCCGTATAAGCAGGCTTTCTTTTGCAAAGAGGGTGTGTGAAGCAAGCTGCCCAAGCGCAAGATATGCGAAAAAGTATAGGGCAGCAAAAACAAAGCCAAGCATTAGTCAGGAATCCCGTCGCCGTCAATGTCAACAAATACATGGTCAGCAGCAGCTGCATTTTGCACCATGCCTGCAATTCCGTAAAGTTCACGGCCTGTGAGCCCCTTTGCTGCGCGTTCGCGCTCAACAATCTTGCTAATAAACTTCCTCACAGCATCAGGCTTTTTGATGTTTTTAATTTCGAGCGTGCGGTGGGTTTGGTCTGCGCTGAATAAAGTAATTGTGCCAACGCCGAACAGCTTTTGCGAGAAAGACCGCACAAGCTTAACATCAAGGATGCGATAGAGAAGCATTTCATTTGTTTCAGTACGAAAAAGGCCTTTGCGTAAAGTAAGGCGGTCATTGTCTATTTCGTAAACAGTAAAGCTAAGCGGCATGCCCATAATCCGCTTTCGGTCACGCCAGAGGGTTTCTTCTGAGGCTGTGTCTTCAATATTTGGTTTTGGCATGTTTTAGCCCTCCTATAGGGTTTTTATTGCATTATTATACCTCATGGATGTATCAAGTGCAAAGAGGCTGGGCATACATAAGTCAGGAGGAAGGCTATGATTTGGTTAAAATATAATGCCAGAGCTTTAATCTATGTTGTGCTTGCAGCTTTTCTTGGCGGGTTCGGAGGGTATACGCTTAGAAACAGCCAGCTTGAAAAGCAGGAGCCTTTTATAGAGACGCCTGAAGCGCAGCCGGTTGGGCAAATAGGCAAGCCGAGCATTCTACCGGAAACAGAGGTTAAGGTAAACTACGAGTTCATGCTTTGCGGCCATGTTATTGAAAAACTGCAGACAGGCGGGCCGCTTACAGGCAGCAGGCTTGAGGATATAACAAAAAAGTATCCAGATGCGCGTGTGCTTGAGTTTGACGAGGCACATGTTGTTATTACGCGCGAGCTTGAGCGATACTGCCCAAGGCACTACATCCTGTTTATAGATGATAACAACAAGCTGTGCATACTCCACACAGATGAGGCGGATTTTGAAAAGGAAGTAGTAACAACATTGACGTATGATGTTTCGGCATTGCCAGAGGAAGTGCTCCTTTTGCTTAAAGAAGGCATGTCTTTTGAGAGCCTCGAAGAAATAAACCTCTACCTTGAAGATGCCGAAAGTTAAAGCTAATGAGTTTGGGCGCTGAGGCTTAGAAGCCAAAGCGCCCTTTTTTCGTTGCGCGCCACTTGCATAGGCTGTATACTTTATAAAGCGACTTAATTACAGGAGGCGTTTAAGATGACTATGCTTGAACAAGCAGCCAAGGCAAGGGAAGCCTCATATGCAATGATGAACCTAAGCTCCGGCTTAAAGGATGCTGCTCTGCAAAAGATGGCGGATGCTTTGGAGCATAACGCAGACTATATACTTGAACAAAATGAAAAGGATTTAGCTAAGGCAAGGGAAGCAGGCCGAAGTGAAGCGCTTGTTGACAGGCTTAAGCTAACTAAACCCAGAATAAGCGCAATGGCAGAGGGGCTTCGCAAAATTGCCGCACTGCCCGACCCTCTGGGAAATGAAGATTATGTTATTAAGCGGCCTAATGGCTTGGCTATTGGCAAGCGGCGCGTACCTCTTGGTGTAATAGGCATCATTTATGAAGCACGCCCAAATGTAACTTCAGATGCTATTGGGCTTTGCATAAAATCCTCAAACGCTATGCTTCTTCGCGGCGGCTCAGAGGCTATAAACTCCAACATAGCAGTAGCTGATACAGTTTCAAAAGCAGGATATGAGGCAGGCCTGCCAAAAGGCTGCATTCAGTTTATCCGCGATACTTCACGCGAGGGCGCAATAGAGCTCATGCGCTTAAACGGCTACATAGATGTGCTTATTCCGCGCGGCGGGCAGACGCTTATTAAATCCGTTGTAAAGAATGCGACTGTGCCTGTTATTGAAACAGGTATTGGCAACTGCCACACATATATTGACGAAACTGCTAAGGTAGATATGGCCCGGGCAATTGCACTTAATGCGAAAGTGACGCGCCCATCTGTATGCAATGCAATGGAGACATTGCTTGTACATGAAGAATTTGCAAAAGCGCATTTAGCAGAGGTTGCTGCAGCGCTTATAGAACATGGAGTTAAGCTTAGAGGCTGTAAGCGTGCGTGCGAGCTGATGCCCGGAATTGACGAGGCAACAGAGGAGGATTGGGCGTGTGAATACAGCGATTATATTCTTGCAGTGCGGGTTGTCAATAACCTTGACGAGGCGATAGCGCATATTAACCGCTATGGGACTAAGCATAGCGATTGCATAGTTACACGCGATTATGAAGCAGCAGAGCGTTTTTTAAATGAGGTTGATGCAGCAGTCGTATATGTAAATGCCTCTACGCGTTTTACTGATGGTGAGGAGTTTGGCTTTGGCGCTGAAATTGGCATAAGCACGCAGAAGCTGCATGCGCGAGGCCCAATGGGTCTGTTTGAACTTACATCCGTTAAATATGTGGTTCGGGGCAATGGCCAAATTCGCTAAAGGGCTGACGAAAAAATACATATTGCAAAAACAGAAAGCACGCATATGCAGCCTAAGCTTATTCTTGCTTTTAGCCTTAAGCACGGCTTTGCTGTTTGGGTGCAATACAGGGGCCTTGACTCAAAGCTCTCAGGAAGAACCCGATAAGCCGCCCCAAGATGCAAAGGAGGAAGCAAACCCTGAAGAAGCTAACCCTATCACTCAGTACTTTGCAAGCTTTTATACTGCATATCTGCCGCATATACAGGCTCTAGAGCTTTTTGCTTCAGCAAGCGTTGAAGGGCTTGAAAACACACTTGCGCTGGATTTGCATATGCAAAGGCTTCAGCAGCTTTTCCTTGCGTTTACAAAGCTTGGCCAAGGCGAGGGAGACGGAGTTTGGGAAGGTATGCTTATAGGGCCGTTTGATGGATATGGTATTATCCGCAGGTTCGGGGGGCAATGCGTGTTTTCATGCACACTGCAAAACAGGGGTGAAATAAGCGGCTCGCTGTTTCGTGGGAAGCTCCTTGGGGAATGGCTAGACGAAGGGCGTGAAGGCCGAAAAGGCGAAATCACAGAAGATTCAGGCAGCTATTATGCGCTTTGCATATGGGAAGAACAAAATAGCCTGCTCTTTATAGGCGAAAATACACTTTGGTTTACATCTAAGTTCGATAAAAACGTGCTGCCATATGGGCAGCCGCCTGAAAGCTGGGCTGACTGGGGCTATATTAACGGTGAACTTGTAAATACAGGTGAATTTATTAGCGCAAACGCACAAACAGAAGGAGAATAATATTATGCAAAAGATTGTGGTGTTTTCATGGACTGGCAACACGGCAGCATGTGCGGTTGCGCTTAAGCAGCTGCTTAATGCAGAAGTTGAGCTAATCCTTGAGCAAAAAGAGCGTGCAGGCAGCAGCGGCTTTGCAGTTGGCGGCTTTCAGGCAAGCCTTGGGCTTTCTGCAAAGCTTGCGAAACTGCCTGATGTAAGCGGGGCAGATGTAGTGCTTCTTGGCATGCCTGTATGGGCAGGAACAACTCCCCCTGCAATAAACACCTTTTTAAAAGAAGCAGACCTTCTCGGCAAAAAGGTGTATGCCTTCGCAACACAGCAAAGCGAGCAGCAGCCCCAAAAGCTTGAAAACAAGCTAAGGAAGAATATCGAAAAGCGGGGCGGGAAGTTTCTCCACCTTTTTGTGCTGCATGTTCCATATAAGCAGCAGCTAAGCGTAGAAAGTGCGCTCGTACATGCTGCAAAATGGGCACAGCGAATAAATACCTTAGAATAGCCAAGGGATACTGCACATTTTATAAGTTATAACTATATCCCTCCATGGGAATACTCTGCAATGATATAGAGTATTTTTAAGGAGGGAGCTATGCGAAAGCTCTGGAACCATTACGACCAGCTGGATTCTATAAATCCTTCGGAGGAGGGCGAGTTAGCCTGCCCTAAAAACCCGCCTGTTTCACGAAAGCGGCCAAATAAGCTGTTTTCATGGTTGTTCGGGGGGTTGGAAAACGAAAATGCGCTTGAAGACGAAGCAACGGCTGAAGAAGCTTTGCACCTTCAAGCGGAGTCTGCAGAGCAGAGGCAAAAAACTGCACAAGTACACAGGGCGCTGCAGGATTGGAAAGCGGCAACAGCATTTTTTGAAAACGTGACTGAGCCAGAACTAATAGATTATGCTGTTTATGGTATGGAAGCAGCGCAAAAACGATACATTTACCTTCTCAAGAACTCATCAAGCGCAAAAGAGCAGCGCGGTATTCCGCTCTAAGCGCAAAAGCGCTGAGTATAAAAAGCACAGAACAAGGTTTGGGGGGGCTTATGGGAACAGTTTGGCTTCTGCTTGCATTCGGTGTTGGTCTGCTTTTGCTTTATATTATTGCAATGCTTTTGGTTGTTCCTTTAAAATGGCTTGGCAGGCTTCTTATAAGCAGTGCAATCGGGTTTGCTGTGCTTGTTGTGCTAAACCTTGTTGGGAGCCTTTTTGGGTTCTCGCTTGCGCTCAACCCCATAAATGCGCTGATTGTAGGAGTTTTGGGTGTGCCGGGTGTGCTGATGCTCATTGTGCTTAGGCTGTTTCTCTAATGCAAGCTTAAACTTGCCTTAACACTAAAAATACAATAGGCTAAACTTAATAAGATGATAAATGCAGTAAAAGAGCGCTTACAAGCGCTTCGGGCTTCGATGCGTGAAGACTGTATCGATGCATATTATATAACAAATTCAGATTACCACTGCTCTGAGTATACTGCAGAGCACTTTTGTGCGCTTCGGTATTATTCAGGGTTTACCGGCTCTTTTGGAATATTAGTGCTTACTTTGCATGAGGCAGGGCTTTGGACTGATGGGCGTTATTTCCTGCAGGCTGAAGCAGAACTTTCAGGCTCAGGCATAAGCCTTTACCGCATAGGCGAAAGCGGGACACCGGATATTCCGAGCTATCTTGCTTTTAGCATTGAAAAAGGAGGCAAGCTAGGGCTTCTTTGCAAAACAATTAGCTGCAGGGAGTATGAAGCGCTCTATGGAGCGCTCTCTAAAAAAGGGCTTGCGCTAAAATGCAGTAATTTAGCATATTCAGCGTGGAAGGAGCGCCCCGCTTTACCTGCAGGCAGAGCCTTTTTGCTCGAAGAGGGCTGTTCAGGCAAAAGCGCAGAAAAAAAGCTCTTTGAACTGCGCAATGAAATGAAATTGCTTGGCGCAAATGTGCATGTGCTTGCATCGCTTGCAGATATTGCTTGGCTTTTCAACATGCGCGGCGATTATACTCAGCACTCGCCCGTACTTTTAAGCTATGCAGTAATTGAAGAAAGTGCTGCGTTCCTTTTTTTAGATGCAGAAGCATTAGAGCAAAGCCTTGCAAATAGCCTCAAGCAGCTCAATGTTAAGGTATTGCCATATGATGAAGTATATTCATTTTTCGAGCGGTATTCTTCGGATACTTCTGCGCTTATAAGCAAGAAAAGCCTTAACTATGCGCTCTATTGTGCTGTTAAAAAAACATGTAAAGTACTGGATGCTACAAACCCTACTGTTTACAAAAAGGCAATTAAGAACCCTGTTGAAATTAAAAACCTGTATA
The DNA here is from genome assembly GCA_964461335.1 of uncultured Oscillospiraceae bacterium. Classification (GTDB taxonomy): domain Bacteria; phylum Bacillota; class Clostridia; order Christensenellales; family CAG-138; genus JAKJBL01. Next base: position 10,475 of record CAYWTY010000021.1, on the reverse strand, counting down.
GTGCGCATATAAAAGACGGCATAGCAGTAACAAAGCTTATTTTCAGCCTAAAACACAAGGATGCGGGTTTAGTTGAGGACGAGCACTCTGTAAGCCGCAGTATTGAGCAGCTTCGCTTAGAGCAGGAGGGGTTTATTGCCCCAAGCTTTGCTACAATTGCAGCTTATGGCTTAAACGCAGCAATGGTGCACTATTTGCCTGCAGAACAGGGCAGTACGCAGCTAAAAAAAGAGGGGTTTTTGCTCCTTGATTCTGGCGGGCATTATTATGAGGGCACTACGGATATAACACGAACCATTTCACTTGGGCAGTTAACCCATGAGCAAAGGCATTTATATACGCTTGTGCTTAAGGGGCTGCTTTGCCTTTCATCAGCATGTTTTCCAAAGGGCTGCAAAGGGCATAACCTTGATGTGCTTGCACGCGCTGCACTTTGGAAGGAGGGTCTTGACTATAACCATGGCACAGGCCATGGCGTAGGCTATCTTTTAAATGTGCATGAGCCGCCTAACAGTATTAGCTTTAAGCATTCAGAAAACTCGGCTTATACAGGTGTCCTTGAACCCGGTATGGTAACATCCTGTGAGCCGGGCGTATATTTAGAAGGCAGCTTTGGCATAAGGCTCGAAAACCTGCTTTTATGCCGCGAGGCAGCGTTTGAGGGCTTTTTGGGGTTTGATACGCTTACGCTTGCGCCTTTTGACTTGGAGGCAGTAGATGCATCACTTCTTTGTGCTGATGAAAAGGCTGTGCTTAATGCCTACCACAAGCGCGTTTATGAAGCGCTTGCGCCGCACCTTAATGATGCTTTGCGCACATGGCTGCGCGAGGCTACAAGGGCAGTTTAACAACCAAAACATCAAAATAGTTTAAGCAACCCCTCTTAACCGCCCTGCGAGCGCAAACAGCAGGAAGGCTCCAAGGTTTACAAGCACAACGCTTGCACCAGTAGGCAAGGAATACGCATATGAAAGAATAAGCCCTGTAAGGAAGCAGGCTGCAGAAACAGCGCCTGCGCATAGTGTAACTGTTAAAAACCGCCTGCAAATGCGCATAGCTGTAAGTGCAGGGAAGATTATAAGGCTTGAGATTAAGAGCGCCCCCATCATGCGCATCCCTAACACGATTGTGATTGCAGTTAAAAAGGCAATAACCATATTATAGCTTGCAGCGCGTATGCCTGTTGCGCGTGCAAAGGCTTCATCAAATGTAATTGCAAAAAGCTTGTTGTAAAAAAGCACAAACAAAATGAGTACAGCAGCGCAAAGCGCTAGGCTTAAGGCAACATCCTCATTTCGCATTGCAAGTATGCTCCCAAAAAGATAGCTTGAAATATCTATATTTATACCGCTGTTTAGTGAAATTGCAAGCACGCCTGCAGCAAGGGCTGCAGTAGAAATCATAGCAATGGCTGCATCCCCCCTTATTCTGCTGTTTTGGCTTATGCGAAGCAAAAGAAACGCGGCTAGTACAACTACTGGTATGCTTAGCGCAACAGGCGAAGCGTTTAGCGCAGTTGCAATTGCGAGTGCGCCAAAGCCTATATGTGAGAGCCCATCGCCTATCATTGAATAGCGTTTTAACACAAGGCTTACCCCAAGCAGCGCAGCGCAAAGCGAGACCATAATGCCTGAGAGTGCAGCGCGTGCAAGGAACGGGTATGAAAACATTTCAACTATGAGCTGCATTTGCCGTCTCCTTTAAAGCGCGGTTTACAAAAGCTGCTGCAGGGTAAGTTTTTGCTGCACCGAAAAAGACCTGCCTGTTTTCCAAATGCAGGATATGGCTTGCATATTTCAAGGCATTTTGCACATCATGGGAGACCATAATTATAGTCATCCCCATTGCTGAATTAATCTCTTTTAGAAGCTTATAAAACTCAGCTGCAGTTTTAGCGTCAAGCCCGCTTAGCGGTTCATCAAGAAAAAGCAGCTTTTTGGCTGCGCACAAGCTGCGCGCAAGTAAAACGCGCTGGCGCTGCCCGCCAGAAAGTGTACGGTAGCTTGTGTTTGAAAGGTTCGAAATCCCAAGAAGCTTGAGGTTGGAGTTTGCAGCTTCTTTGTCCTTTACTGAATAAAAGGGTCTAAGGCCTGAGTTTGCAAGCCTGCCTGAGAGCACAACTTCATAAACGCTAGCTGGGAAATCCTTTTGGTTTGGGGCTTCCTGGGGCATATAGCCTATTTCCTTTAGGGAAAGCGACTTGTCAAAAATTATACTGCCGCCATTTGGGTTTTTAAGCCTTAAAAGCCCTTTAAGAAGCGTGCTTTTGCCTGACCCGTTTTCCCCAACAATGCATAAATAATCGCCTGCATTTACTGAAAAGTTCAGCTCTGAAACAACTTCTATGCCCTCGTATGAAAATGAGACATCTTTGCATTCTATAAGCTTCATTCTAGTTAAGCGCCTCTTTAAGCGCTTGCGCATTAAGCTGCATGAGCGAAATATATGAAGCGCCGCTTTCAAATTCTCTTTGTGAAACATTATGGCAAGAGTGCAGCAGAAGTTTCTTTGCGCCTGTTGCCTCACAAATAATATCTGCAATTTGCTCATTTGCAAATTCCGTATGAAACACTACGGGAATCTTCTCTGCCTTAACTCTATCAGTTAAAAACGCAATTGTAGCTGCGCTTGGCTCAGTATTTGAAGCGCAGCCCGGGAAGGCGGCATAATAATCCAAGCCATACTCATCCGCAAAATAGCGAAATGGAAAGCGGCTGCCAAAGAGCAGTGTTTTCCGCAATGAGACTTTTGTTATATCAATAAAGGATTTATCAAGCTGAATAAGCTGTTCAAGGTAACCTTCTGCATTTTTTCGGTAGACCGTTTCGTGTTCAGGGTCTGTTTTAATTAACGCATCGCGGATTGCAAGAACCATGCGCATTGAAATTTTAGGGGATGTCCAAATATGCTCGTCATACTCAGGAGTGTGGTCGTGCTCGTCTTCTTCCATGCCTTCTTTATATTCCTCAACAACAGCAGAAACATTTTTAATAAGCGCGAGTTCATTAACTATTTGAGGCGCTATGCTGCTTTTAAGCCTTTCTACCCAAGCGTCTGACTCACCCCCGATATAAATGAACAGGCTGCAATTTTGTATGCGAATTAAATCCTGCGGTGTGGGCTCGAACGAATGGCTCTCAGCACCTGGCGGCAGAAGCATTGTAATCTCCGCAAGGTCTCCTGCAATGTTTTTTGTAAAATCATAAAGCGGGAAGATGGTTGTTATTATCTTAAAGCCTGCTTTGGGTTCTTGAGGTTTCTTTGGTGCTTTGTTAGCGGAGCACCCTGCGCATAATATGAATGCAAGAAGCAAAATTAAGAGCCGTTTAACAGCCTTTATCATTAGTATTCCTCCCAGGGTGCGCGTTTACGTCAAGCTGCATACAACTGTTGCACCTGCCGTAAAATACTGTTTTTATAAAATCAAGCGTAAAAGCGTGCGTTAAACTTATATGCGCTGCAAACCCCTCAACCTTGTCACAATCTAAATGAACCAGCTTACCGCATTTAAGGCAGATTAGGTGATAATGCTGCTTATGCTCTTCAGGCCTACCAATGTACTGATAGCTTGCGCTGGTTCTGCCAAGCCCTGGGTATTTAACAACAGCACCGTGCCTTACAAGCCTGTTGAGGTTGCGGTATATGGTTGCAAGCCCAATTTCTTCGCCGCTGCTTCGTAAAAGCGCAAGAATCTCCTCAGCGCTTGCATGTGTGCTTTGTACGCTTTTAATGCATGCAAGGATAAGGTCTTTCTGCTTTGTTTTATACTCCTTCTTTGCGGGCATAAGCCAACCCCTTAATCAAAACTAAAAATGGTAACCATTATCATATTGTAGTGTAGTTTAGACTAATGCGTATGTCAATATTCAGCTTGTATTTTATTTTAAGAAAGTTTGCACCAATAGCCATAAACAGGCTGGTAAAAACTTCATAGTGATGTTAAACTGTTAGCGCTGACTATCATAAAAACACTAAAGGCCAATATGGAAAAACGAAATACAAAACTAAAAGCGCTCATAATCGGTATTGCCTGCATGATCATACTTTGGCTTATCATAATGTTTAGCTGCAAATTATACACGAATAAAAAAATTGACGCAATTATTAACGCATCCTTAGAGGAGGCGATAAGCCAGAGAAGTTCTGTTTTAATAAACAACCTAGAGAAAGAATACGAAATATTAAACTCTTTTGCAGCAAAACTTTCACGCTTAGAAATAGATCTCGAAGAAGCAGAGCTTTTTCTTGATGAAATTTTGTCGCCGCTTGGCAAAACATCGTATTGGCTTAAGCTTAAAAACACCCAAATTGATTCAACTTCCTACAAAAGCATAGCGCTCGAAGCTAGCCTTAGCGGCGAAATCTCTGAACCTATTTATGTGGAAGCAGAGGGCAAAAGGCTCCTTTCGCTTTATGTGCCGGTAAAAAAAGATGGAGCAATAATTGCTGTTCTTGGGCGTACATTTGAAGCGCATGAGTTTAACTCAATGCTTCTGCCCTGCTCAAACTTAAATGAGGGCATTTGCCTTGTTATAAACAACAATGGCGCTGTAATTTCCGCTTCGCCAGAAGCTGAGGCATGGCTAAATAACAACCCTGAGTTTTCAAACAGCGAGGGCAAATTTATAGAAAGACTGCGCCCTAAGGAAACGGGCGCACAGCTTCTGAATATACTTGGGGAAGAATACCACATTACACATCGCGGGCTTGATGTGGGCGGCTTTGAACTGCTTTGCATAAACGAAGCTTCTGCTGAGCGTAAGCCATATGAGTTTGTAAGTGCAACCTTTATAATGCACAGCCTTTTGACCCTTATAGGCTATATTGCTCTTGTAAGCTGGCTTGCGTATTTTTGGAGCAAGCAGGGGCGGCTTATAAAAGCGGAAAAAGAGCGGCTTGAGTGGGTTGAAGAAAGATATCGGATAGTTGCAAGCGAATCCGATGATGTGATTTTTGAAATCTCTCTTAAAGATAAGGCTTTTGTAGCAAACGAGAACTTCCATAAGCTGTTCGGATATTGCCTTTTGCATTGGGATGAAGAGCAGATTAGGGAGATGGTCTACTCCGATGATGTAGAAAACTTCAGAGAAATGCTGAAAGCAGTTAGGGAAGACGCCCGGCTCATTAAGGATAACCTGCGTATAAGAGGCGCTGAAGGGAGCTACATTTGGTGCCATGTGCTTGTAGCAACACTTAAAGACGAAAAAGGCAAGCCAATGCGTGTGCTTGGCAAAATAACGGATATCGACGTCCAAATGCAGGAAACCGAGTGGCTAAGGCGAAAAGCGCAGCAGGATTCACTTACGCAGCTCTACAATAAACAAACCACACATAACCTTATACAGCGCTTCATAACCAGGGAGGGTAAGGATGGTGTTCACGGCTTAATTATTGTTGATGTGGATGATTTAAAGATTATAAACGACACTTATGGTCACCTTTACGGTGATGCAGTGCTTACAGGGCTTGCAGGGAAAATGCGGGAGCTGTTTCGTTCAACGGATATTGTAGGCCGCATAGGGGGCGACGAGTTTTTAGTGTTCTTAAAGAATGTGAATAGCAGAGCCCAGCTTAAGGTGCAGGCAGAAGAATTGCTATTTGCAATAAACAATGCTCCTAAAGATATTAATTATTCGTGCAGCGCAGGCGCAGCCTTATACCCAGAGGATGGTGAAACAGTTGATTGGCTCTTTAGTAATGCTGATAGCGCGCTTTATAAATCAAAAAGGTTTGGCAAGAACCGCTTTAGAATGCATGGTGAAGGTTAACCTTTCTTGCCTGCTGATTAAAAAATGCAATTAGACCCCTAAGCGGGGTTATTTTATTGCTTGCTAAAAAAGCTGCATATCTAAGAAGAATATAAAAAGACACTTTAGGCTTGGCTTTACAAACATACATGCCTGCAGTATGCTAAGGCAATACCGCACAAAGTGAGGGCAGGTGCCCTAAAAAAACACAGCCAGAAGGGATGTAAATAGTATGCATATTGTTGATTTAAGGAGCGATACAGTCACAAAGCCCACAGTAGAAATGCGCGAAGCAATGGCAAGGGCAGAAGTGGGCGATGATGTTTATGGCGATGACCCTACAGTCAACAAGCTTGAAGCGCTTGGAGCACAAATGCTTGGCAAGGAGGCTGCGCTCTTTGTTGCCTCTGGCACAATGGGCAATCAGCTTAGTATTATGGCACAGACTTCCCGCGGAGACGAAGTAATTGTAAGCGATGAGGGGCATGTCTTTGTGCATGAGGTTGGCGCTGCTGCTGTGCTTTCAGGCGTTACACTGCGTCAGCTTCACTTCCAAAACGGTCTTTTTGAAGCAGAAAAGATTGAGCGCGCAATTCGCCAGGCAGATATTCATGAGCCGCCGACAACACTCATATGTATTGAAAACGCGCTTTCAAACGGCCGCGTTGCAAGCGTTAAGTGCATGGCTGATGTGTTTGATGTTGCTTTAGCCCATAACCTAAAGGTACACCTTGATGGCGCACGGCTGTTCAATGCTGCTGCTGCACTTAATCTTGAGGCAAAAGAGCTCGCCAAATATGCCCACTCTATTTCATTCTGCCTCTCTAAGGGGCTTTGCGCACCTGTTGGCTCTATTGTTGCAGGGGATGCATCGTTTATAAAAAAAGCCCGCAAATACAGGAAGATGCTCGGCGGCGGTATGCGGCAGGCAGGCATTCTTGCTGCAGCCGGAATACTTGCGCTTGAAAAAATGACAAAGCGCTTAAAAGAAGACCATGAAAATGCGCGCTATATGGCAGGGCTGCTTCAAAACATTGAGAGTGTGAGTGTTGATTTAGCATCTGTGGAAATTAATATGGTGTTTTTTGAGGTTGATAAGCCAGAGGCTGCGCTTGAAGAAGTTCAGCAGAAAATGCTTGAGCTGGGCATAAAAATTAATGGAGTTGCAGATGGTATGTTCCGGTTTGTAACATCAAACGATGTCAGCAGGGCAGATATTGAGTTTGCTTTAGCTGAATTTTCACAAATCCTTAGCAAAATATAGTGTGGGGTTGATGCGCAATGGAAGAAAGAACATTTGTAAGTTGGGCTTTAATGGAGGCTTTCCTCCTCGATGCGTTTTATAGCTCTGGTGTGCCTATTGAGGATTGTAAGATTGTTGTCGATGTTTTGCTTGAGAGCGACCGCAGGGGGATAGAAAGCCACGGCTGCAACCGCTTTAAGCCTATTTACATAGACCGCATCTTAGAAGGCATCCAAAACCCTGTTACAGAGCTTGAAATAGTGCGTGAGACGCCCTCAACAGCAGTAATTGACGGCAATAACGGAATGGGGCAGGTCATAGCCTACCGCAGTATGGAAATGGCAATACAAAAAGCAAAAAAATGCGGCTTGGGTATGGTTGCTTGCCGCAATTCCACACATTACGGAATTGCAGGCTACTATGCTTCAATGGCAGTTAAAGAAGGCATGATAGGCATAACAGGTACAAATGCGCGCCCATCAATAGCGCCTACTTTTGGCGTTGAAAACATGCTCGGCACAAACCCGCTAACTATTGGTATGCCAACAGATGAGGATTTCCCCTTTATACTTGATTGTGCAACATCAGTCACTCAGCGCGGAAAGCTCGAATACTACGCCCGCTCAGGTATTGAGACACCTAAAGGGCTAGTTATAAGCAGTGACGGAGACTCGCTTACAGACAGTGCAGAGATTTTAAAGGCTCTTACATCAGGCGGCGCAGCGCTCACCCCGCTTGGCGGGCTTGGTGAGGAGCATGGCGGTCATAAGGGTTATGGCTATGCAACTGCAGTAGAGCTGCTTTGCGCGTGCCTCCAGCAGGGGAGCTTCTTAAAGCAGCTTATGGGGGTGGGGGAGGCAGGCGAAAAGGTTCCGTTTAGGCTTGGGCATTTCTTTTTGGCTATTGATACAGAAGCCTTTATGGGCCTTGATGAGTTTAAAAAGCGGGCAGGCGAAATCCTACGAGAGCTTCGTGCTTCAAAAAAGGCGCCAGGGCAAGAACATATTTATACTGCAGGCGAAAAGGAACACCTTGCATGGCTTGAGCGGAAGGATAAAGGCGTACCTGTAAGCAAAGCAGTTCAAAAAGAGCTGCTCGCTGTGCGCGACATGTTCGGCTTAAACTATGTTTTCCCGTTTGAATAAAATGTGATTGAGTGCGAGTAGGAAAAATCTCGCATTATTATATAGTGCAGCATAGATTTATGCTTTGCTTGTGATGGGGTAAAAGAAGTAGGTAAAGGCGCTTTATCAGTATAAAATAAACACGCTATAAACAAAACACATCCTGTGCTGCTGCTTTTCTGCTGCCTCTTTCTTGCCTGCCAAAGAAGAATAGCATAACAAAGGCAAGTAAAAGCACAGCCCCTGCAATAAAGCGATTATAGTATGTTTTGTAATAAAGCCCCCCTTCGCCCGGCTTTGGAACAGGCGATGGGTCAATAGGGAGCCCGTAGCGGACACAGAGTTCGCGCATATTGAGCATGTGCACCACAGGTGTTTGCTCGTTCACAAATTGTTGAATAAGCCCGTCGCTGCCTGCTGCTTTTGGGAGTGCAGTTACAATGCCTCCGTTTAAATCAAGCATAGTTTCGCTGCCTGCAAAGCTTAAAAGGTTGCCGCCCACATTTATGAAGCAGGCTATGCCGACGAAGCGGAAACCGGCACAAAGGATTCAAGATCTGAATATCAACGACTGATTGCTGATTGCCGAGCAGGACGCATCGACCTCATCCTCACGAAGTCAATCAGCCGCTTTGCGAGGAATACGGTCACGCTGCTTGAAACTGTGCGGGAACTCAAAAACCTCGGTGTTGGCATATATTTTGAGGAGCAGAACCTACATTCACTTTCGGGTGATGGGGAATTGATGCTCACCATCCTCGCCTCGTATGCACAGGAGGAGAGCCGTTCAGTCAGCGAAAACTGCAAGTGGCGTATCAGAAAGGACTTCAAGGAGGGCAAGCCCTCCAACAACATCCGCATTTACGGGTTTGATTATATGGACTTCAAATTAACTATTATCCCCGAAGAAGCCGAGGTCGTGCGTATGATATTCGCCGACTACCTATCTGGGCTTGGTAAAAATGCTATCATGAAGAAACTCATAAAACTCGGCGTTCCCACCAAGTGTGGTGGTCGGTGGTCGGAAAGCACAGTGGGTTCAATTCTCAAGAACGAAAAATTCATCGGTGATACGTGCTTGCAAAAGGGCTTTATCACTGACCACCTCACCAAGCAATGGAAGTCAAACAGTGGCGAGCTACCGAAATACTATGTCGAAGGCTCACATGAAGCAATTATCAACAGAGAGACCTTCGAAGCAGTTCAATTCGAGATGGCTCGGCGAGCAGCGAAGGCAAATCACCCTCGGAAGTTAACATTCAGCGAGTTTTCAGGGCTTATCACCTGCGAAAGGTGCGGAGCGAAATTCCGCAAGAAGGTAAACGGCATCGGCACGAAATATGCCAAGGTGGTTTGGGCCTGCGCTACCTACACTTACAAGGGCAAGCACGAATGCGCCGCCAAACGAATACCCGAGGATATCCTCAAAGAGAAATGCGCCGAGGTTTTGGGGCTTTCGAAGTACGACTCCGCCGTGTTCACATCAAAGGTCACTTCAATAACAGTCCCCGATGAAGGCGTTCTGGTATTTGTTTTCAAAGACGGCACGGAGCGAACGATCAATTGGGAGAATCGCCCCCGCCGCGAGAGTTGGACGGACGAGATGAAGCAAACCGCAAGAGAACGTGCGGTTGGAGGTGCGGACAATGGCTAATATACGAGTTATCCCTGCCACCGCACCTATCCTTTCGGCTCAAGAGAGAAATTCGGCGGTCAATCGGCGTGTCGCTTTTTATGCTCGTGTCAGCACCGACTCATCTGAGCAGAAAACATCCTATGATGCCCAAGTGGACTACTACACAAAATTCATAAAAAGCCATCCCGACTGGGAGTTCGCCTGCGGATACACGGACGAAGGCATTTCAGCGGTGAATACCAAACGGCGCGAGGGCTTCAAGCAGATGGTCGCTGACGGCTTGGCAGGTAAGTTTGACTTGCTCGTTACGAAGTCGGTCAGCCGTTTCGCCCGGAACACCGTAGACAGCCTAACCACAGTCCGAAAGCTGAAAGAGGTCGGGTGTGAAATATGGTTCGAGGAGCAGAATATCTACACGCTGGATTCCAAGGGTGAATTGCTTATAACGATTATGAGTAGTTTGGCACAGGAAGCGAGCCGCTCCATTTCAGAGAACGTGACTTGGGGTCAGCGCAAGCGAATGGCAGACGGCAAGGTCAGTCTTCCGTATAAACAGTTCCTTGGTTATGAAAAGGGCGAGGACGGTTTACCGAAAGTAATCCCCGCCGAAGCCGAAACAGTACGGCTCATCTTCAGGCTTTTTATGAAGGGTAAGACCTTCTCGGCAATCGCCAAACACCTCGCCAGCCAAGGCATACCGTCACCGGCGGGCAAGGAGACGTGGC
>CAYWTY010000020.1:0-25189 GCA_964461335.1 uncultured Oscillospiraceae bacterium | reverse complement strand
GCAGCACCAAGCTCAGTATGAGTTCCTTTGCCTCCAGGAAGCAAAACAAGCAGAAGATCCGCTTCTTTTACCGCGTTAAGCTCATTTGATGAAACAGAATTCAGCTTTCTCAGCCCCTGTCTTCGTACATCTCCGTGCGAAGTCCAGTCATATGTTTGAATATGCTTTTTTAAAGCTGCTGCTGCCAAGTTTACTTGCAGGGAATTGGTTAGACTGCTTGCAATATAGTATTTCATTCGTGTTCCCCTTGGATTACTCGCAGTTTTGGGCCAGGGTCACCAACCGACCAATGCTTTCTGCATAAACCTATATATCTCTCACCAGCACCCAGCAGCACCTGCTCACCTTCTTTAGTTATGCCGCCCTTGCCATCCAATCGTGCATTAAAAGTTGCTTTTTTCCCGCACCAACAGATGGTTTTTACTTCCTCGATTGTATCCGCCCAAGCCAGAAGCCACCTGCTGCCTTCAAAAAGATTGCCCTGAAAGTCAGCACGCAAACCATAGCATATTACAGGGACATTATAAATATCTACAATTCGAACCAATAACTCGACTTCTCGCTTGTTTAAAAACTGTGCTTCATCAACGATTACACAACTGTATTCATGCGAGCGAATAGCCTCAATATCGAGCTCGTGAAATAAAATGCACTCTCCAATTAACCCGCAGCGCGAACGGATTTGATGCTCTCCATCACGCATATCCACACCCGGCTTGATAAGAAGCGCCTTTTTCCCTTGCTCACCGTAGTTATGCTTAACCATAAGTGCATTTGCACTTTTACTTGAGCCCATTGCGCCATACCTAAAATAGAGCTTAGCCATTTAATCCCTTCCTATATTGTAATTATCAACGTCCACCCTGGTCATATGGCTGGCCGAGCGCACGAGGCGCTTGTGAACGCTTGGATGTAAAAGCAAGTACAATTAGAGTTGCGACGTATGGAACCATCTTATAAATATAGCTGTTTATCCCAAGTTGCAAAAGCAGTGGTATGCCTGAGTAGGAGGAAGAAATAGTTTTCATTAGGCCAAAAAACAATGAAGCAAAGAATATGCGAATTGGTTTCCATTGGCCAAAAATTAGCACTGCAATTCCGAGAAAGCCATAACCTGCAACAGTAGCGTTAAAGTTTGTTGAAGTCGGAACTACAAATACCAACCCGCCTAAGCCTGCAAGCATACCTGATATTAAAACACCGATGTAGCGCATTTTGTAAACATTAATACCAACCGAGTCTGCTGCTTGCGGGTGCTCACCACAAGCACGCAGCCTTAGCCCAAAACGTGTTTTATACAATAAAATAGTGGCTGCAAGCAGTATGGCAAACCCAATATAAGTAGTTATATATGCTTGTTTAAACAAGAGGTTACCAATTATGGGGATGTCCCCGAGTACTGGCACTGAGGGAATGCGAAAAGTATTGTTAAATGTAATTTGCTGTACATTGCTTGGCTGTATCATGCGAGCCCCATATATTGCAAATGCCGGGGCAAATGTATTAAGAGCCGTGCCGCTAATTGTTTGATCTGCCTTCATATTAATAGCAGCATAGGCATGAAGCAGGGAGAATGCACCGCCGCTTATTGCTGCAATAAGAACAGCACAAATAAGCAGCAGCTGCCCATCGAACACACCCATACTCTGCATAAAATCTATAAAAAGAATGCTTGAAAACCCGCCGATAATCATTATGCCTTCAAGAGCAATATTAATCACTCCGCTGCGCTCGCTGAATAAACCTCCAAGCGCTACAATAAGAAGAGGAATGGAGAAAGTCATCATCTGCTGAACAAGAAAGTATATGGTATCCATTACACTTCCTCCCCCGTTTCTTTATCTGATTTTTGCACATTTGAAGGATTAATATTTGTATCTGAGACCACGATGAGTTCCTCAGCCCGCATAATCTTTCGGATAAAGGTTCTAAATACAAGTGCAAATGCACTAAAGAATATTATGGCAGCAGTAATTATATCAATAATTTCTAATACGAAATCGAGGCTTTGCAAGTATTCGCCGCCAATAGTGATAAAAGCAATAAATAGACCAGCAAAGATTATTCCAAGCGGATTATTGAGACCTAAGAGCGCTACTGGTATTCCTGCAAAACCATCCCCCAAAAGTGAATCAAGCACTTTATACCTACGGCCATTTGGTCCGGAGAGGTAAACAAGCCCACCGCCAAGCCCTGAAAGCGCACCAGCAATAACCATTGACAAAACTATGCTGCGTTTTTCACTTATGCCAGCATACTGGCATGCATGCCTGTTGTAACCGCACGCTTTTAATTCGTAGCCAAATGTCGTTTTATTCAGCACCAGATACATAAGCACGGCTATAAATATAGCAATAATAATGCCAATATTTACTGTTGAGCCTGGAAATAGGGTTGATAAAAACGATTTTGGCAGTATTGCAGTTGGTGATGTGTTTGATGTAAGGTTCATTGTTGTATCAAAAATCGTAGGAGCGGCTTTTAATGCAGGGTGTTTAATTGCATAATTTACAACGAACAAACCAATATAATTCATCATAATTGATGAGATGACTTCATTTACATTGAGATACGCTTTAAACAGCCCCGGCACAAGTGCCCAGAGCCCGCCTGCTAAAGTTGCCGCCAAAAGTGCAATAATCCAATGTAATGGTGCAGGTAAAAAGGAAAGTTTTACACCAATTAGAATAGCAGTAAAAGCTCCGACTGTGAACTGCCCTGATGCACCTATGTTGAACAACCCTGTTTTAAAGGCAAACCCTACTGATAACCCTGTCATTATTATAGGCACTGCATAGTAAAATGTCTGCCCTATCCCACGGGCACCTCCGCTGAAACCACCTTTTAGTATTATTCCAAAGCCTTGGATTGCCTGAGCGGGATTACTCAAAAGCATAATGATAAACCCGAATACCAACCCAACTAAGATAGCAAACACAGAAGATGATGCATTTACAAAACCGGTACTTCTTAAAATACTTCGAAGCTTATGCATGGTTTACTTCCCTCGCTTTCGAGCCAGCCATGTATAAGCCAAGCTCCTGTACAGTAATATCCTTAGGGTTGAATTCGCCGACAATAGAACCTTCAAAGATTACCAGTATCCTGTCGCTTACACTCATTACTTCATCCAGTTCGAGCGAAATTAACAATACCGCTTTTCCTGCGTTGCGTTGTGCTATTAACTGTTTGTGAATGTATTCAATCGCTCCAACATCTAAACCGCGGGTAGGCTGAACAGCTATCAGAATATCTGGGTTATAATCAATTTCGCGTGCAACAATAGCTTTTTGCTGGTTTCCGCCGCTCATGCTTCTTGTTGGCGTCAATGGCCCCTGACCGCTTCTAATATCAAAACGCTCAATTAGGGTTTCTGCGTAGTCTCGTATTTTTGGCAGCAGGCGCCAACCGTGCCTTTGATATTTGGGGTTAAAGTATTGTTTAAGAATTAGATTATCTTCAAGCGTATAATCGAGTATTAGGCCATGCTTATGCCTATCCTCAGGTATATGAGCAAGGCCACAAAGGTTTCGGGCCCTAATTGTCTTTTTTGATGCATCCGCCCCATTTATTATAACTTGTCCGCCATCAGCTTGGATTAAGCCGGTAATAGCATAGGCGAGCTCGCTTTGCCCATTGCCGTCAATGCCGGCAATACATACAATCTCCCCAGAGTGAACTGTGAAAGAAATATCTTTTAATTGTTTTCTTCCATGTTCCCTTGAAGTGATTGTTAATTGATGCACTTTGAGAGCAGGTTCGCCAAGTTCTACTTCACCCTTGTCTAGAGTAAGACTTATTTTGCGGCCTACCATCATTTCCGACATTTCTTCTTTAGTTGTGTCTTGAACATTGATTGTTCCAATCCACTTTCCTTTGCGTAAAACCGTACATCTGTCTGCAACAGCTTTGATTTCATTAAGCTTATGAGTTATAAAAAGTATGGATTTGCCTTCTTTAGTTAAACCACGCATTATTGTCATTAAATCTTCGATTTCTTGAGGGGTTAATACGGCAGTTGGTTCGTCAAAAATCAGTATTTCATTATTCTTGTAGAGCATCTTAAGAATTTCGACACGTTGCTGCATTCCTACAGTAATGTTTTCGACAAGCGCATCAGGGTCTACCTTCAAGCCATATTGCTCTGAAAGCGCAAGTACTTTTTTACGCGCGGCTTCCATTTCTAAAAAACCTCGGGCTGTAGTTTCTACACCAAGGATAATATTTTGAAGAACAGTAAAATTGTGTATTAGTTTAAAATGCTGATGCACCATGCCAATACCGAGTTGATTAGCATCATTTGGATTGCGAATGAGTACTTCTACCCCATCTTTTTTGATTTTGCCATGCTCAGGTTTATACAGGCCGAATAAAACGCTCATTAAAGTAGATTTGCCTGCACCATTTTCCCCGAGTAAGGCGTGTATCTCCCCTTTTTTTAGCTGTAAGGTTATATTATCGTTTGCTAAAACCCCTGGGAAACTCTTCGTAATGCCAAGCATCTCAATTACATAATCCATTCCACCACTCCCAGTCATTCACCTAAGATAAACCCATTATAGGCGATGCTCCCGCAAGAATACATATAAACGACTACAAAACATTCGGGCAAGCAGATGCCTGCCTGCCCGAAAAGTTTTCAACACTTATGCACGTTACTCAACTACAGTAAGCTGGACATTGGTAACAGGCAGACCTGCGGCACTTTCAGCTGTTGCATCAGTGAATATTGCAAACTCCCTGGCTTTGAGTTTTGCATAAAGCGCATCATAATCTGCTTTAGAAAATGTCTTAAAGCGGGAAGTATCCATAGGCAAGCCAACTGAATCATTAGAAGCATCGAGTACAAGATTCTCTCCGCCTGGGAATTTCCCATCATAAAACTGACTAATGAGCAGCTCAACACCGGGCGCGAGCGATTTCGTTGATGATGTAATTATGGTTTCAGATTCTGCACTTTGATCAACGTCTACACCAATACTCTTGGCTCCTGCTGCCTCAGCTGCTGCAAACACAGAAAACCCTACAGCGCCACCGCAGGCAAAGATTACTTCTGTACCCGCATTGTACCATGATGCAGCTAAGTTTTGCGCTTCTGGAGTTGCATCAAACCCGCCGGTATAGTGGTACATTAACTGGGCATCTATTCCAAGTTCTTTTGACGCATCATTTATGCCCTGCACAAAACCATAGCCAAAGCGTACAACTGCAGGGACAGCCATGCCGCCCATAAAACCAAGCTTGGTATAGCCGTCTTTTACAGCAGCATAGCCAGCCAGATAGCCGGATTCATGCTCTGCGTAGGTTACGCCTACAACATTTTTATTTGTTTTGAATACCGGGGCACCTGCAGACCAATCGCCATCATTCGGGTTGCCGTCGAGCAGAATAAACGAGACATTCGGGAATTCATCCTGAGCAATAAAAATTGGAACTTCAAATAGGAAACCAGGAGTTACAATTATTTTTGCCCCATTTTCAGCTGCCAATGCTATCTGCGCTAGGTACGCATCATTGGATTGTTCAGTGGGTTGGTAGTACTTGTGTGTTTTGTTGTTAGCTTTTGCATACGCAACAACACCTTCCCATGCACCTTGGTTAAATGATTTGTCGTCAATTGTCCCCAAGTCGGTAATCAGGGCAATTTCATAACCCTTTGGGGCTGGCTTTGCGCAAGAAACCATAGTGAAGACTATGGTGAGCGCAAGGACTAAGGCGAATGCTTTTTTCATATGTCTGTATTCCTCCTGTTAATTGATGTGACTAATCGACATGGCGCTTTACCATATGCATATTATACCAGAGGCTAAACATTTTTTAAAGAACTTTAGCACTTATATAATTCATATTTGTTCATTGCGACCCTATTCGAATGTCTTAAGAAAACTATTATTTCAGGGACATACTATTTTTCATGCTTTAATCGCATATCTTGATTACACCGCAGCTATGGGGAGGTAATCAGATGCTGGACATTTTGATACAGGTTTTAAGAGATTTTTACATCTTTGCAGCATATATTGGCAACGGCAACTCGTTTCCAGAGCCTCTTGGCGAAACTGAAGAAAAAGCTTGTTTGGAGCGCTGCGCTAAAGGAGATGAGGACGCCCGGGCAACCCTTATAGAGCATAATCTAAGGCTCGTAGCACATATTGCAAAAAAATATGCATATGCTGGCCGCGAAAGTGATGACATAATATCAATTGGCACAATTGGTCTGATTAAGGCTGTCTCAACCTATGATAGGCATAAAGGCACTGCACTTGCAACATATGCAGCCCGCTGCATTGAAAATGAAATCTTAATGAGCATTCGTTCAGAGAAACGTCAAGCAGCGGAAGTATCGCTATATGACCCTATGGGAACAGACAGAGATGGAAATGATATCTTGCTCGCTGAAGTACTTGGTTCTGATTCTTCGGCAGTTTGTGATGAAGTCATAATGCGTATAAATGCAGAACAACTACGAAAGCTCATTATTAAAAACCTATCAGATAGGGAGCGAATTGTAATAGAACTTCGATATGGTCTTGCAGGGAGGTTCTGCATGACTCAAAGGGAAATTGCCCAAATACTTGGAATATCACGCTCTTATGTTTCTCGTATTGAAAAAAGGGCTCTCGGGAAACTGTGCAAAGCTTTTGAAATTACAGATTAAGCTATGTATCCTCCATTAACTGAACAAAGCAGCGATACTTATAGTATAAGGTGGGCGGCAAATGCCCTTTTCAGTTACAATGCCAGTAATAAGCTGGCTTTCTGTTACATCAAAAGCAGGATTGTAGCAGTTGATTTCGCTTAGCGCCATTGGCTCACAATAAAACTTTTCCTTAATTTCTTCAGGTGCTCGAAGTTCTAAATTTATTTCATCTCCATTTTTGCAGGCAAGGTCTATTGTTGATGTCGGGCCGAACACATAAAAAGGAATACCATAATACTTAGCAAGTATGGCAACGCCGCTTGTACCAATTTTGTTTGCTGTATCGCCATTTGCTGCAATTCTGTCACAACCGACAAAGCAAGCCTGTATCCATCCGTTTTTCATAACAATACTTGCCATATTATCGCAGATTAAAGTAACATCGATTCCCCCCTTATAGAGTTCATACGATGTTAGACGAGCCCCCTGCAAAAGCGGCCTTGTTTCATCTGCAAAGACCGAAAACTCCATTCCTCTCTCTTTCCCTAAAAATAAGGGACCTAGGGCAGTTCCATAACGTGAAGTTGCTAAAGGGCCCGCATTGCAATGCGTTAATATTCCATCACCATTTTTAACAAGAGTATGCCCATATTCAGATATAGCGCGGCACATTGCAATGTCTTCGTCATGAATTTTTCTACACTCTTTATGCAATAAGCTTATGATAATTCCCAAGGGCAGGCCTTTGTTCATTGTTACTACCGCTTCCATGCGATTTAAGGCCCATTCCAAATTTACAGCAGTAGAGCGTGCCGAGTTGATATACTTCTTCTGTTTGTGAAATTCTCTATAAAAGCCCTCGTAATCAGCTTCCTGTATTTGATGTGCAATACAATAAATGCCATATGCAGCACAGATGCCAATTGCAGGCGCGCCGCGCACCTTAAGTTCGAAGATAGCGTTATAGAGCTCCTCTGGAGTTTGGATAGCAATATACTCCAGCCGGTTAGGAAGCTGTGTTTGGTCAATAATAACAACCGTTTTGCTTAAATCATCAAGCCTGATGTTATCAATATGCGTTACTTGTTTTAAGCCTTCCAATCGCCGATACCGCCTTCAGGTTTACTAATAACCTATCGAGCCAATGAAATAGCCAGCTCTACCACCCTTATAAATGTCTCCCTTACCCGCGCTGCAGTCTCTGTTACTTCAATATGCGATAACTTCCCCTCAAGCACTCCAGCAGCCATGTTAGTTATGCATGATATCCCCATAACATACATGCCGCTGTGGTTTGCAATTATTGCTTCAGGTGCGGTTGACATGCCTACTGCATCAGCCCCAGCCGAGCGAAAGAATCTTATTTCTGCAGGTGTTTCAAAGCTTGGCCCGCTGTACATTGCATATATGCCTTCTTCAAGCGCTATACCCTCCTCAAGCGCTTTGGATTTGAGCTTTTGCCTAAGCTCCTTGTTGTATATATCGCTCATGTCAGGGAACCTTAAACCAAATTGATCAAGATTTTTGCCAATTAGCGGATTTGCGCCTGAAAAGTTTAAATGGTCTGAAATGAGCATTAAAGCCCCGGTTGAATACGAGAGGTTAATTCCGCCAGCTGCATTAGTAAGAAGCAAGGTGGAAACACCAAGTTTCTTCATAATGCGCACAGGCATAGTTATCTCTTGCTGTGTATATCCTTCGTAATAGTGTAGCCTGCCGCGCAGAGCTACTATACTCTTATTGCCATGGGTCCCGAATACAAATTCTCCACAATGGCTTTCGACTGTAGCAACAGGGAAATCCGGAATCGATTCAAACGGCACTACAGTTTGATTTTCAAGTCTATCGCAGAAATCACCCAGACCACT
Organism: uncultured Oscillospiraceae bacterium; assembly: GCA_964461335.1. Taxonomy (GTDB): domain Bacteria; phylum Bacillota; class Clostridia; order Christensenellales; family CAG-138; genus JAKJBL01. Next base: position 16,681 of record CAYWTY010000020.1, on the reverse strand, counting down.
GCCTAAAACGATCCCCATAATAGGTTTAGCATCTGTTATAGAGCGGATATAGTCAAACGCAGCGTTAATTCGGTTTTCTAATTGCAGCATAAATATCAAGTTCCTTTCAAGAGATGCCTGTAGTTATTATGGCTTACTTCGATAAGTTTTGTAAAGCCTTTCTCCTTTTCATGCCATACGCTCAAATCTTTTTCAGTATGATGCCCTTGACTGTTAGATGGTTAAGTTTGTGTTATAATTAAGAAACACGTGAAAGGACGCAAACATATGTGCGGAAGATACTTTCTCTCAGATGATTCGGAGAGCCTCAAAGCTATTATAAAAGCAGCTGAAAAGGATTGTTCTAACCACAACCAAATATATTCTGCGAAAATCGGCGAGATATTTCCTTCTGATATAGTCCCGGTGCTTTCAATGGAGCGTAAGCCGACACTAATGAAATGGGGGTTTACGAAACCATTTGGGAAAGGTTTGCTAATAAACGCACGCAGCGAGATCATTAGAACTCTTAGCACCTTTAAAAGTTTAATTGATAAGGGTCGCTGCCTTATACCTGCAAGCTCTTTTTATGAATGGAAAACCGAAAATGCCCAAAAACAGAAGTATTCCTTTTCTATTAACGAAGATTTAATGTATCTTGCTGGTCTCTACAGGCAAGAAGCAAACATGCCCCTCCCCTGCTTCGTTATTTTAACGCAAGCATCATCATTAGACGTTGCAGAAGTCCACAATCGCATGCCGGTTATTTATAAAGAAGAAAACCTATGCTCTTGGCTTACTGGCGGCACGGTTTCATTTAATAATGCTTGTTGCGAATTGCTAATTAAGCAAGCTCAAAGCTAACAGAAAGTTACTTTTCTTGTAGAATTCTAAGTATCTAAAAATAGGGATCTTTTGCGTTCAAGAATTAGCGGCAGCTTATCTATGTAGGTTTTTATGTCTTTTGGGGCAGGTATTCGTTCAATACGCTGGCTGCTACCATTATAAACACGTTTTGTCATAGCACCTGCACCATGAGAAAAGATACTTACAACATCCTCCATCATATCTATATTATACAAGCATTCCTTTCCACGCAAAGAATACCCGATGTTTTCAAGGTTACCACGCATATATTTTTGCCTGTACATATAATAAGGGCGCATTTCAAGCTCTTTTGCATACTGTGCGCCGAGAACAGTCATTGCTTCAACTTCCTCAGGGGAAGGGAGGTTATAGCAGTTGAGTTGTTCTTTTAGGCGAGATGCTCTCTTTAATGCTAATGTGTGCACTGTAAGGCTTTCTGGCTTAAGGGCAGCTATCTCGTTTAGCGTTTGATGCACATCGCCAACAGTTTCATCAGGAAGTCCGGCAATTATATCCATGTTTATATTATTAAACCCGAGTCCGCGTGCCAACTTAAAAGCGTCGATTATATCCTCAGGGGTATGTATCCTGCCGACTTTTCTTAGAGTGCTTAAATTCATACTCTGCGGGTTTAGAGAAATACGTGTAACTCCAGAATTTTTAATAATACGCAATTTTTTAATATCTAAAGAATCCGGTCTGCCAGCTTCAACAGTAAATTCCTTGAATTCTTTTCCTAACCCGCCATAACAGTAAAGCACATGTTCTAAAAGTCCTTGCAATTGGGTTACAGTCAAAACAGTTGGCGTTCCGCCTCCTATATAAACGGAGCGGACTTTGTAACCAGCCTCGTTAAGCAAGTCAGCGCCAGTTTTTATCTCATGATGCAGCGAAGCAATATAGTCATCTGGAACTTGGTCGTCCCCTAAAGCTTTCGATGCAAAAGAACAATACAAGCATCGCGTTTTACAAAATGGGATATTAATATAAATATCTATATCGCTATTGTCTATACCCTCAAGACATTCTTTTTGGATATTCAAAATATGCATCGCTAGCTCTGCCTTATGCTCAAGCACATCGAAGTCTTCAATGAACATTCGAAATGCTTCTTTTTCCCCATAATCAACAAGTAATTCACGCAGCAAGTTCGTTGGCCTAATCCCGGTAAGTGAACCCCATGGCAATTTTGTTTCAGGTTCCAGTTGGCGCATTATACGAAATACCGCAGTTTTTAGGGCACGTTTTTCATGCCGCTTTCTTGTAAGAGGGGAATCAAAAGCAGCTATTGGATATTCACATATGGTACATATAGGGAGCGAGCATTTCTATTGAGTGCTTGCTCTCGTTCTTTTACAATGGGAGAAGAAATGGCCCGACGGTTCACATTATGGATTTCGCATCCGATAGCAATAGAGTCGGCCATCTCCCGTTGTAAAACATTCGGTTTAGCTGGTTGAAACTTTGCTTTCGCGTAACACGCCATATTGATTCGCAACGAGGTAGATGGATGCCATTACATTGAATAATTTAGGAGGAATGCGCATGATCAGTATCGGCATCGATGCTGCAAAAGGAAAAAGCACAATCTGTATTATGAAGTCTTACGGAGAAATCTTAGTTCCGCCACGCGATGTTGCCCATACAGCATCAGAATTACAGTCCCTAGTATTTCTACTTAAGTCATTTGGTGAACCAGTAAGGGCTGTAATGGAATCTACAGGTACATATCATCATCCCATTTTGAAAGTCCTATTGGACGCGGAAGTTTTTGTATCCGTTGAAAACCCACTCGTCATAAAAAAGTACGCAGCAGTTAATCTTCGGAAAGGCAAGACGGACAAGCTGGATGCTATAAAGCTCGCCCAATACGGCTTGGAAAAGTGGCTGATTTTGAAGCCATACGAACCATGTGAGGCGGTTTATGAAGAACTAAAGCTCCTTGGTCGCCAATACACAAACTATATAGAAACGAGAGTAGCTGCGCTGAATCGTTTACTGGATCTACTGGACCAAACTTCACCAGGAATAGATAATTTGCTTCAATCGCATTGTGCAGATAAAACCAAGTGCAAACTCTGTGATTTTGTCGAAACCTTCTGGCACTTTGATAGCATTCTCAGAAAGTCAGAAAAATCCTTTATTGCAGCCTATAATACATGGGCTAAAAAGAAAGGGTATCGCCCTAGTGAAAGCAAGGCGAAAGAAATCTATGCTCTTGCAAAGGACGGTACCCCTACGTTGTCATCCAGTATGCCATCGGTCAAAATGCTCACACTGGAAAGCATCAGAAATTTGAACTCTGCCAATCTGACCCTTGCAACTATCCTATCACAAATGCAACTTTTGGCAAGCCAATTGCCGGAATACACGGTTGTTTCAGCTATGAAGGGTGTCGGTGAACGATTGAGCGTACTATTGATCGCTGAAATTGGTGATGTAAGACGCTTCCATAATGGTAGCGCCCTTGTTGCATATGCCGGTCTTGATGCACCTCCTTTTCAGTCCGGAACATTTGATGGAACAAAGCGGCATATTTCAAAACGTGGCTCACCGCAGCTAAGAAAATTATGCTTCGAAGTAATGATGGCGCTCAAGCTTAAGCCACCTAAGGAAGACTCTGCGGTATACGACTTCATGTTGAAAAAAGAAGCCGAGGGCAAGCCAAAGATGGTTGCTAAGGTGGCAGCTATGAATAAATTCCTTCGAATTTATTACGCACGCGCTTTAGAAGCCTACGCCTCCTAAAAGGATTATGCATATCCAGCTGGGCTCACTTGCCGGGGTCTGGTTTATTTGTTATACTCTTTTTCCTTTGAGTAATCCGGTTAAAAAATGCTTGACGTTATATTAGCTGGTATTGCTATTGCGGCTTTGTTGCTCTTGCGCCCTCTGGCAACTGCACATGACTTTTCACTATCAATAAGGGCTTCTACAGCATAACCTTGGGAGCTCTCCCAGTTACCAAGCTCTATATTAGTAATGTTAAGAAATGCGCGAATTGTTTCTGCAATATCATTTTGATAATCTTGCCTGTTTGTTGAGAGCGTTAACATCTATAACCCCTTTAGCTACGAATGAAAGGATTATTTGCACGTTCAAATTCAAGGGTTGTTGTTCGCATATGGCCCGGATAAACCGCATAATCCCCGGGTTGCTCAAAAAGCTTGGTCTTTATTGAGTTGTATAACTCAAAAGTATTTGAGCCTGGGAAATCCGTTCTGCCTACTCCAAGGCGAAACAGAGTATCGCCTGTAAATATCGCCTTTTCATTGTCAAGAAGATAGCATACGCTTCCAGGCGAATGCCCGGGAGTATGAATAACCTTCAGAGAAAACCCGGCATTGACTATATCACCATCCTCTAAAAGATTATCAGCTTGAACAGGCAAAATTGGATAAGCCATAAAGTCAGAAAGATTGGCATTATTATCATAAAGCATGTGGGAATCTCTTTCATGGATATGTATACATGAATCACAAACTTCTTTAAGCCCTGCAACACCTGCAATATGGTCAAAATGCCCGTGTGTCAAAAAAATATGAGAACAGGCTAAACTCTTTGCTTTTATGAAGCCAAGGATAGGTTCAGTTTCTGCTGGGTCAAAAACAATACAGTCTAAATTATCTTCGGTCCATAATATATAGCTGTTTACATCCAGTGGACCGCATTGAAGCGTTTGAATATGCATTAAAAAACCCTTTTGCTATCTATAAGTATTGTTACAGGCCCATCATTTGTAAGAGCTACATCCATAATTGCCTGAAATTCGCCTGTTTCAACAGGAATCGTTTTACGAAGCAGCTCAATGCTTTGTTCGTATAATGGTTTCGCAGTTTCAGGCCGGGCTGCTGTCGTAAAACTTGGCCGTCTCCCCCTTCTAACATCACCGCACAAGGTAAATTGTGAGATTAAAAGAATACTGCCATTAATATCAACAACAGAGAGGTTCATCTTTTCCTCTGTGTCTTCGAATATCCTTAGGCCAATCAGCTTATCGCATATATACTGAAGGTCTGCCTGAGAATCGTTTTCCTCTATGCCTAAAAACACAAGCAACCCATGGCCAACGCTGCCCACTATACGTCCCTCGGTTGTTACTTGTGCATTTTTTACTCGCTGCACCACTGCACGCATTCACAAAGCCTCCTCAATAACATTTTCTTAATTGCTCGCGCGGTATACCTCGGTAACTGTTTTTATTTTGCGTAAATTCTTAATTATATTGTTTAACTGTGATGTGTTGTTAATATCAAACGAAATATTTATATATACGATGCCATCGCGGTCAGCCTTTGCATTGACTGTCTTAATATTGACATTCATGCTTAGCAGCACCTGCGAGATATCCATGAGCACGCCAGGTCTGTCTGCTGACTTTACGCTGATATTGGCAACAAAACTTGATTTCTCATCAACTGCCCATTCAACTGGTATTATTCTGTTTTCATCACTTAGAAGTTCCTTTGCATTTGGGCAATCCCTTCTGTGAACAGAAACACCACGCCCTCTTGTGATATACCCGATAATATCGTCACCTGGAACTGGTGAGCAGCAATGCGCAAAGCGCACCATCATGTTCGCTTCACCATGAACAATTACTCCATGTTTTCTGGTTGACCGCTGTTCAAGTAGCCGCTGTGGTTGGCTGCCTTCTTCCTCCATTTGGCGAAGACGCTGTGCAAATTCTTCTTCATGCAGTTGTTTTCTGCGCTTATCAATAAGACGATGCAGTATTTGGCCTGTAGACAAACCTCCATAGCCAATTGCATTATATGCATCATCCATACTTGCCATATTAAGCTTTTTTAGAAGCTCGGTATAATATTCAGGTTTTAATAACACCGAAAGCTGCTGGCCATGACGCTTTGCAGCACTTTCAAGCATCTCGTGTCCTTTTTGGATATTTTCTTCACGGTTTGCTTTTTTAAACCACTGTCGTATTTTAGCTTTTGCTTGCTGAGTTTTTACTATATGCAGCCAATCTCGGCTTGGGCCGACCTGATTTGCTGATGTTAGTATTTCAACAACATCATTTGTTTTGAGTTTATAATCTAAACGCACCATACCGCCATTTACCCTAGCGTGCTGCGCATGATGACCAACATTTGTATGAATACGATAGGCAAAATCTAAAGGTGTCGAACCTAGCGGCAAGTCGAGGATTTCTCCGCGTGGTGTTAACACAAAGACATAATCGCTAAAGAAGTCTTTCATTATCCCATCTACAAATTCACGGGCACTATTTGAATCGCTTTCATATTCAAGTGCTGTACGAAGCCATGCCATCTTGCCGTCTAAATCGTCCTGAGAAGCGCGCCCCTCTTTATACATCCAATGCGCAGCTATTCCATATTCAGCAGTTCTGTGCATTTCAGCTGTTCGAATTTGTACTTCAAATGGCATCCCTTGTTCGCCAAATAAGGTTGTATGCAAGGAACGATACATATTAGTTTTTGGTATAGCAATATAATCCTTAAACCTGCCTGGCATTGGCTTCCATATAGAATGGATAACGCCCAAAGTTGCATAACAATCGTTAACAGTAGAAACTATAATGCGTATTGCAATAAGGTCATATACTTCATCTAAAGAACGGCTCTGTTTTATCATCTTTTTGTATATGCTGTACATATGCTTAGGTCGGCCATTGATATCGGCATCAATTCCGGATTTTTCAAGCTGTTGCCTTATAGCTTTAATTGCATTTTGTAAAAGTTCCATACGCATTTTTTGCTGGGGCTCGATTGCAGTACATAATTGCTCATACTCATTAGGCATCATATGCATAAAAGCTAAATCTTCAAGCTCACCCTTAATTGCTCCCATTCCAAAGCGATGGGCAAGAGGCGCATACACATCAAGAGTTTCCTTTGCCTTTCGTACACGCTTTTCAGTATCGCAATATTCAAGGGTGCGCATGTTATGTAACCGATCTGCAAGTTTTATAATTACAACGCGCACATTGTTTGCCATAGCAAGAAATAGTTTTCTTAGGTTCTCTGCCTGGCGTTCCTGTTTAGTTATAAACTCCTGTGTGCCGGACTTTGTCAGTTTTGTAACTCCATCAACCATACCGGCAATTTCTCTGCCAAATAGCTCTGTGAGTGTCTGGATTGTAATGTTCTTGCCATCTTCAACTACATCATGAAGAAGCCCTGCGATTACTGTTTCATAATCCATACCCAGCTCATAGAGCATAAGCGCAACTGCTGCGGGATGAATATAATATGGTTCTCCTGATTCTCTCTTTTGTGCGCTATGAACACTTTTAGCAAATTCCATAGCCTTATTCAGCATTTCAAGCTGAACTGGAGAAAATGTCTTTCTGCAAGCTTCAAGAAGTAATTTATCTTTGTCTTCTGCTTGTTTTGAAGTGTCGTTGGATTTTTCAATAGACTGTTTGCAATGTCCAGCAGGCAGCTCCATGTTATACCCTCCCTTCTGCAAGGCGTTTTGTCTCTTCAACAAGAAATCAACGGCAAAGCCGTTGATCCTGCTGATGCCGCATAATTAAAATGCCATTACGGCATCAACATCGTACCCTTTAAGCATGTCTCGGCCACCAAGGTCTAATAGTTCAATTGCGAAGCGTGCAGCTACAACTACCCCTCCGGCCTGTTCCACTAACCTTATAGTCGCAAGTGCTGTACCGCCTGTTGCTAGCAGGTCATCGACTATTGCTACTCTTTGGCCGGGCTTAATTGCATCTTCATGTATTTCAAGTACATCTGTTCCATACTCAAGCCCGTATGAATAGCGAAGCGTTTTAGCAGGCAGCTTACCAGGTTTCCTTGCAACTATGAAGCCAGCGTGAATTGCATAGGCAAGCGCAGACCCTATTACAAACCCACGCGCTTCAGGGCCTATAACAAGCTCAATGCCTTTCCCTTTTATGCTCGCTGCAATCTCATCAATAAGCTCGCGGTAAGCATCCTTTTCCCGAAGAAGGGTAGTTATATCTCTAAAGAGTATTCCTTCCTTTGGAAAATTAGGTATGTTACGAATTGTCGTTTTTAAATCCATAAGCTTTCCTTTCTTCGCAAAAGGGTATCTTTTCAACTAAATGCTGCAGAATATAAGTAGCTTTCTTTCAGATCACGCGGCGTACATTCATCTGCAATGCAAACCATCTCGCCTTCTTTATCCCATAACAGAAACCCCAATTCAATAAATACCAGCAAACCAAGAATCAATGTTGGATAGTCAAGTGCCAAGTCTCTGTGCACTTGAAGAATTGTTGCTGGCCCTGACCTAAGCCTGCTCACAAGTTTACGATAAATACTTGCCATCGCATCGCGCGGAATGCGTATTGGCGTTAGGAAGGCTTTTTCAGAGCTGACTTCAGGTATATATATATTGCCTGAAATCTTAGGCAAATCAAAGCAAGGAGTACATCCGTAGAAAAAAGTATTTACATACCGCTTCTCTTGCAATGAGCTTATTAAAGGAGCAAGTAAAACTGCATTCTCAGAGGAAGCGCCACTAGGAAGCGTGTTCCAATATATGTTTACAGCATCTTCAAGTTCCTTTTCTGTTAAAAGCCTTCTAAGGTCACTTGCGCTTTCCTGTGTTAAGCATAAAACAAGCGTACCATGAATTCTTTCTTTCAAGCTCTGAACTATGAGGCTTTCAATAGCCTGTATTCTTTCAGGTTTAACTTCCTGTTCTTTATTATATAAAATATTTTGGAAGAATGCATCATAGAATTTATTCCTCTGGTTTATGGAGACACTTGTTTGGTCAAAAAATGTTGAGACTTTAGCTGCACGGAGCATAAGCTGCAAACGGGTCTCGCCCTGCCAATTATTGCATTCAGGTACATATAGGATATCAAATGAACTCTCATACTGCCACTCCTGAGCTTTATGCCCATAACCAAAGGCCACAAGCTCCAAGCGTTTAACGCCCTGTACTGCAACAGCACGCAAATGGGTTTCGTCCTTCCCCATCCGCTCTAAGCTTTCTAAACGAACTCTGCGAGAACGGAATACCGGTTGCGGGTTGCCTTCCCCAAACGGTGCTAACTTTGCAATCTCTTTAATTACTGAAGTGGATAATGCGCCAAAAGGCAGCTCCATTTCATATAGCATTGCAGGGTAAAACAGTTGCGGTGAAACTGTATCTTTTAGGTATTCATTAAAAGCATGAGCAAAGATATTGAACTTACTATATGCGATTGTAAGCCCTGCTGCCTGGGCATGGCCACCAAAACGCTCGAACATCCCCTGGAATTCACGAAGGCATTCAAAAATATCTATACCGGGTATACTGCGGCAAGAACCTGTTAGGAGATCCCCTTTTTTATGGAACAGCAGCACAGGGCGATGGTATGTTTCTGCCAGCTTAGAGGCAACAATACCAATTACCCCTGGGTTCCAATCCGATGAGAAGAGCAGAATCGAATGCATTGCCGCTATGTCGCAATCCGACAGCATCCTTTTTGCATCAATCATTATCCGCTGTTCATCTTCCTGCCTTTTAATATTGTAATCGTTAAGTAAAAGGGCAAGGCTGCGCGCTTTTTCAGCATCTGATGCTAAGAGTAAATTAAGTGCCTCTTGGGGGTGCCCCATTCGGCCGGCCGCATTTAGCCTTGGCGCAAGACGAAACGCGATGGTTTCTTCGGTTACAGGCTGTGTGGAACTGCCTGATACTTCAATAAGAGCAGCTGCTCCAATATGCTTTGAAAGGGTCTCTATGCCAAGCGCTGCTATCATGCGGTTTTCGCCTTTCAATTCGACTACATCAGCAACTGTTGCAAGTGCCGAAAGTCCCAAGTACGGTTGTGCCGCTTCCATACCGCCGAGTGCCTGAACAACTTTTAGTGCAACCCCTGCCCCGCAGAGATTTGAGTTTGGATACTTGCTGTTAGCCATTTTGGGGTTCACCACCGCAATACAGTTAGGCAGAACTCCCGAACACTGGTGGTGGTCTGTCACTATAACATCCAAACCAAGCTCATTACAAAGAGCAATTTCCTTAGCTGACGAAACTCCATTATCAACTGTAACTATTAGTTTTACGCCTTGTTCTGATAGAAGCCGTATTGCATTTTCGTTCATTCCGTATCCATCGGTGAACCTTGATGGAAGATAGGTTGTTGCATTTGCCCCTATAGAGCTAAGATATTGAAAGAGTATGGCTGTTGCGCAAATACCATCTACATCATAATCCCCCAAAATGCAAATCTGCTCTTTGAGTTTCACAGCGAGAGTTATACGAGCAACAGCTTCAAGCATTTCGGGAAGCAGATATGGATCATGCATTTGAGTAAACGATGGGTTTAGAAATGCTCGAACCTCATCGAAGTTATGTAACCCTCTTGATAATAAAAGTTCAGCAAGCAGCAGAGATATTTCATTTTCCTTCGAAACACGTGCTATCTCAGCTTTTGAAGGTGAGGTAAATTTCTGCGTATAACGCGCCATTCGTACTCCTGCAATAAAGCGGGCACAATGCCCGCTTGCAAATTAGCTTTACACTTAAGCACGGTTCTTGGCTGCTTGGAGCCTTTTATGCCAACCCGCCCACATTGGCCCAGCCAAGAAAATTGAAGAATAGGCTCCTGCTAGTAACCCGATAATAATAGGCAATGCAAATTCGCGAATTGACTCTACCCCAAACAAGTACACCATTGAAATGGTTAGCAGAGTTGTTAAAGTTGTATTAATGGAACGTCCAAGGGTGCTTTTTATACTTTTATCAACTATCTCTGTACGACGCTTGGCCATATTTACATCATTCTTGCCGTATTCCCTAATTCTATCGAATACAACTATCGTGTTGTTGATGGAATAGCCTATTATTGTCAGCACAGCAGCAATAAACGGGCTGTTTATAGGCACACGGAGTATGCATGTAAACGCAAGCATTATCATCACATCATGAAGAAGGGCAATTACTGCAGCTACACCAAAGAGAAGTTCAAAGCGGAACCAAATATAAACAAGCATAAACGCACTTGCAATAACGATAGAAAGAAAGGCATTCCTAATTAAATCAAGGCTTGCAATGCCATCCACATAATCAACTGCAGTAACCTCCGCGTTTGGGTATGTCTTTCGAACTGACTCAAGCAGCATCTGCCTTATGTCAGTATCTTGGTCGCCGCCCATAGCCTGCATTCGGATATCTGCCTGAGTCTGTTTTGACGAAGTCACCCCTGTGCGCACAGTCTGTGCTCCAACAATATTGTTTTCCCTAAGCGCATCAGTTATAACGCGCATGTCAAACTCACCCTTCATATCCATTGTCATAATTGTGCCGCCTGTAAAATCTATCCCCATATTTAGGCCGCCAAAAATGAAACCGAATACTAGACCTATAAGAAGTATACCGCCAGAAATAAGAGCCATCATTTTAACATTTTTTACGTATTCCATTTGAACTTCCTCATCGTTACTTAGCCTGAGAATTCGAAATAAGTCTAATTGGGCAAAACAAAGACTTATTTTTAAACTGAATCCCAAGCAAAAGATTCATTAACAGTCTGGTAATAAGCACCGCAGTAAAGAAGCTTACAACTATGCCTATAAGAAGAGTCACAGCAAAGCCTTTGATTGACCCAGTGCCGAAAAACAAAAGCACAAGCGCTGCTATTATAGTAGTTATGTTTGAATCCATAATTGCAGAAAATGCACGATCAAACCCCAGCTTAACCGAGGTACGTATTGATTTGCCCGCAATAAGCTCTTCCCGCATTCGCTCATAGATAATGACATTTGCATCAACAGCCATCCCTATTGATAGAATGATTCCGGCAATTCCAGGAAGTGTTAGCTGAACGCCTGGAATGGTAGCTAAACAAAAGAGTACAATAATCATATAGATTATAAGCGAAAGGCATGAAATAAGACCGGGAATACGGTAGTAAGCCGCCATAAACGCAAAAACGAGCAGCATGCCAATCATCCCGGCAAAAAGCCCCTGCTGCAACGCACTTTCCCCCAGAGAAGCACTTACTGCACGCACTTCGATTTCATCCATTTCAATCGGTAAAGCACCGCTTCTTATTTGCTGCGAAAGCCGTAAAGCTGTTTCATATGTAAATGTCTCGCTCTCAATAAAGGCTTTTCCTCCTGTTATAACGCTTGAAACAATCGGGGCTGATATTTCAACTCCATCGAGAAGTATGGATATAGGCTGACCTGTACCTGCAAGCTTCCCGGTTGCCTGCGCAAATGCATTAGCAGCCTCCGAATTTAAGTCAAAACCTACTACATAGCCAGCCCCTGTTTTCGGGTTGTTCTGCACATAGACATCCTTCATGTCTTCTCCGCCAAAAACAAGATTGTTTTCAGGGTCACGAAATTCAATTTTAGCTGGTTTAACTAAATATTGTGTTATAACAGCAGGGTCATCAACCATGTTCGATTCGTTAATAGGTATTTCAATTCTTATTCGCCCAGTTCCCTGCCGTGTAATCGTTGCCTCAGGGTAACCTTCAGAATCCAGCCGCAGGCGCATAATTTGATAAACCGAATCCAGATCCTTGGAAAGCTCCGCGTTGGAAAGCTCTTTTGCTTCATATACGACCGCTACTCCGCCTGTAAGGTCAAGGCCTCGCGGTATCTGCTCTGCAAGCGGACGTATTTCATAAATTCCCCATTCGATACCATTTATGGCAAAGAAACCAATGGTGATGGTGAACAGCACTATCAGCGCCAGTATCCCCACCTTGCGTACAACCATTACGCGTTCCTCCTTTGTTGTTTGCAACGTACCCATTATGTCACAGAGCAATTCTCGATGCAAGAGGCAAGGCCAACCGAAAACCTTGCATGGGTAATTCGCTTTTATAAATAATAGCAGACTGGGTTGCGTTATAGCATATTAAAAACACTCAGGTATTGCAGATACTCTGCTTTTCTAAAATGTTGATGCCAATTGCACATTCAGTACGTTTTCTTTCAAAATTGCAGGCTGTTTTATCAGGAATATTAATATTGTGGTTAGACTTCCACGCATTTGCTGCACAGCCTCCGCTGCAGAAGTATTTTGCCCAACAAGCTTTACATTCTTGCTTTGTACGCACATTACATTCCTGAAATGGATGCTGCATATTTTCGTTAAACTCTGCTGTTAGCACATTGCCCATTTTAAAACCGCTTTCATCCGCAAACTGATGGCAAGGGTATATATCTCCTTCTGGCGTAACAGCAACATATTCTGTTCCTGCACCACAACCGGTAATTCGTTTATGAAGACAAGGCCCATTATCAAGGTCAAGCATAAAGTGGAAGAAATTAAACCACTTCCCTTCCTTCTTGCTTCTCATAAAAAACTCACTTAGCCTATCGTATTCTTCAAGTACCGCTTCAATATGCTCAGGCCCTATGGCGTACGGACTTTCTGCTGATAAAACCACAGGCTCAAGAGATATCTGTTTTACGCCCAGTTCGCGAAGAAACTTAACATCCTCGGCAAAATCAAGATTCTTATTTGTAAATGTTCCTCGCACATAGTATTCCTTTTCACCACGCATGGCGACAAAAGCAAGTATGTTTGGAAGTATCTTTTCGAATGAGCCGCTGCCTGAAGCTGTCGGCCTAAGCTCATCGTGCACTTCCTTCCTGCCGTCAAGGCTCAAAACAACATTATGCATCTCATCATTAAGAAAAGCCATCCTATCAGCAGTCATATCAAGCGCATTGGTTGTTATAGTAAACCGAATTACTTTGCCATGCTCCTTTTCGAGTTTGCGCCCATAGGAAACAATCCCCTTCACAGTATTAAAGTTCAATAATGGTTCACCGCCAAAAAGATCAACTTCGAGATTTCGGCGGTTTCCCGAATGTGCAACAAGAAATTCAAGTGCTGCTTTTGCAACATCCATTTGCATAAGCATGCGCTCTCCTTTGAACTTCCCTGTTGATGCAAAACAATATTTGCAGCGGAGATTACAGTCATGGGCAACATGCAGGCACATTGCTTTTATTATCTGGGGCTTATTATGCTTATTGGTTTTATAGTCATGCTCTTTGGAATCGAACATTCCTAAGCTTCTTAACTTATCAAACTCCCCAAGAATTTCATAAACTTGGGCTTCGGGTTGGCTGCATTGCATTGGGCTTTCACCCAATTCTATCTTTCGTGCTACCTCATATGCACTTTCATCAAGTTCATGTATGGCACCGCTCTCAACATCCAGGAGCAAATACAGCCAACGGTTATTAATCGCATCTTTAAACTTAAAAGCATGTATCAAGCACTTTTCCCCCTAACTCTTTACAGACTTCTGGGCGAGCTATATGCCCGCCCAGAAGTTTTATGTTGTCGCAATTTATCTTTTTTCTTTCTGGCAGGACTGGTTGGCAACAGTGCAGCTTGTTTTGCAAGCAGACTGGCAGCTTGCTTGACATTCACCGCAGCCTGTTTGCTCACCGGTTGGAATACTTGGTTTTTGAACTGTTTTAATGTGCTTCATGGGAGTTCCTCCTTACTTATCAAATTGTATGCGTTTAAAGCTTAGCAATGCGTGCAGTATCGCGCGCAATTACCATTTCCTCGTCAGTTGGTATAACAAATACTTTTGTGCGGCTATTTGGGTTGGTCAACTCAACTTCCTTCCCCCTGGGGCAGTTTCGGTTAAGTTCAAGGTTAAAGTCCACACCAAGATAGTCCATATCCTTCATTACCCATTCGCGAACCCCTGAATCGTTTTCACCAATACCTGCAGTAAAGACAATTGCATCAACCCCATTCATAACCGCAGCATATGAACCGATATAACGCTTAACTTTATAGCAAAAGACTTCAAGTGCAATTGTTGCACGCTCATTGCCGTTTTCATGAGCAACCCACAAATCCCTAAAATCAGGTGAAACACCCGAAAGGCCGCACATTCCGCTTTGTTTGTTTAAATAGTCATTCACCTCAGCTGTACCCCAGTTATTCTTATCCATTAAATACATAACTATAGCTGGGTCTATATCGCCGCAGCGTGAGCCCATAGGAAGGCCTTCAAGAGGTGTAAAGCCCATAGTCGTATCTATACTTTTCCCACCATTAATTGCAGCAATACTTGAGCCATTGCCTAAATGGCAAGTTATTATTTTTGTATTCTCAGCAGGCTTTCCGAGCAAATCATAAGTCCGTTCAGCAACATATAAATGCGATGTCCCATGGAAACCATATCTGCGTATGCGCATTTGAGTATACGCCTCATAAGGGATTGCATAAATATACGCTTTCTTAGGCATTGTTTGATGAAATGCAGTGTCGAACACACCTACCATAGGTATGTCCCCCATAATTTCTCTGCAAGCACGCACACCCATTAAGTTTGCCGGGTTATGTAAAGGTGCCAGTTCAGTAAGCTCTTCCATGGTTGCAAGCATTTCGTCAGTTATTAATGCTGAGCTCGTGAATTTATCTCCACCATGAGCAACTCTATGCCCAACTGCACTTATTTCTTCCATACTGGCGATGACGCCGATTGTTGAGTCAATTAATGCGCCAAGAACCATTTTCATCGCATCAGTATGATCTTTCATGTTTTTCTTGAATTCATAAGAATCTCGTCCTGTCGGCTTATAAATCAAAGCTGAACCCGGAAGGCCAATTCTCTCGCAAATACCTTTAGCGATTACTTTCTTTTCTTCAAGAGACATAAGTTGATATTTTAGTGAGCTGCTGCCTGCATTTATAGTTAATATCTTCATTCTCGACTCCTTACATATCTTGAGCCTGTACGGCTGTAATAGCAACGACATTAATAATATCCTCTACGCTGCATCCTCTTGACAAATCATTTACCGGGCGGGCAAAGCCCTGGCTGACAGGCCCTATAGCATTTGCCCCCGCAAGGCGCTCTACAAGCTTGTAGCCAATATTCGCTGCTTGCAAATCTGGGAAGATTAAAACATTTGCACGGCCTGCGACTGAACTGCCGGGTGATTTTAGCTGACCGACTTTTTCAACAAGTGCAGCATCTGCCTGCAGCTCACCATCTACATTTAGCTCCGGCTCAAGCTTACGAACAATCGCAGTCGCTTCTATGACTTTATCTACCAACTCATGTTTGCCACTTCCCTTTGTTGAGAAGGAAAGCATTGCTACTCGAGGTTGCATACCAGAGAGAGCTTTCCCTGTTGCTGCCGATGAAATTGCAATGGCTGCCAGTTGTTCAGAAGTGGGGTTAGGGTTAACAGCACAGTCAGCAAAAACAAGCACCCCATTTTCGCCGAAGCTTTTATTAGGTATCTGCATTAAAAAGCAGCTCGATACTACTGAAATGCCTTTTGCCATTTTTATTATTTGCAGACATGGTCTAAGCACATCGCCTGTTGTGCTAATTGCGCCAGCTACTAAACCATCTGCTTTATATTCTTTAACCATCATTGCCGCAAAGAATAAAGGGTTTTTCATAGCAACTTCAGCTTGTTCATGGGTTAAGCCCTTGCTTTTGCGCAACTCATAGTACTTTTCAATATATTCAGGAAGCTCAGGTGCTTCAAGAGGATTTAGAATATTTACTCCCTCAATCGATACTCCTAAACTGTTCGCTGCAGCTTTTATTTCTTCCTCTTGCCCAAGAAGAGTTATTTGCGCAAGCCCTTCTTTAATAATAGTGGAGGCAGCTTGTATTGTACGCTCTTCCGTACCCTCTGGGAGAACAATGTGTTTTAAACTGAGTTTTGCTTTACTTTTAATATCTTTTATCAATGACATACACTTCAACCCTTTCCGACATAATAATTCCATATAACCTTGACAATTATACCACAATACTATCACTGCTGTTATATATATTTGTACTTCCTTTAATTCGCGAGGCGTTTTTGTTGAGATACACTACATAGGTAACAGAAAGAAGCAAGAGAAAACCCCC
>CAYWTY010000019.1:0-25358 GCA_964461335.1 uncultured Oscillospiraceae bacterium | reverse complement strand
CGAAAAAACATGATTTCGAGTCAGCCCCGTTATGACCGCTTCGATACCTCTCCAAATTTATTCGCTATGTGCGTTTTAAAAAAACACGCAAATTCGCTGTTGCTTAACACTTCTAAAAAAGCGTTTTGTATGTTTGATGCACTGCTTTTTAGCTTAGCCATAATAGCATAAGCTGCGTTAAAAAGCAAGCATTCGGGCAGTATGCTAGCTAAGACGCACCCCGGAGCAAGATAAATGCTTTAGCCTCAAGCATGCGCTTTGTAAAAGCCTTCTACAAGGAAATCATAATAGCTTTATATATAAATGGAGAAGCTTGTGCTATACTTAAGCATAGAATATATTTGGAGGCAGTAAAATGGGAAACAATGCAGAAACCTCAAAGCAAGAAATTGTATATGATGAAAGCGTTTGCTCACCGGAATTTGCAGATGGCTGCACAACCCCTGTTTCAGAGCAGTAGGGCAGGTAAACCCCATGCAAAAGCATAAGCTTAGCGAGTATTGGAACGTTGGCACATCAATCGGCCTATGTGCTGGAATTGGCATAGTGCTTGGCGCGCTTTTTAATAACCTTCTACTCTGGCTTTTTATTGGCGCTGGCCTTGGCGTTGTACTTGGCGCTATTTCAGCTATGTACAAGAAAAAGGGCTGAAGCTTATAAAGTTAAAGGTGCTGTACATAAATGCGGGCGATTTGTTAATCGCCCCTACATATTAAACAACAAGTTTTAAATAAAATATAAAGGGCTGTACATGTTCTATTTGCATTTTCTGTACAGCCCTCAGTCTTCTAAAAGTCTTTAAATCCTCGGCTCCTTGGGCTTTTGCTGGTTTTGCCCTGAAGAGACCTGCGCAGCGTGTGTATCCTTCATTTTATTTACTTTATCCTGCTGCGCTGGGCTAACAGGATAATAGCCGCGCTTGTGCATATCATTAAATACGTCAAATTGAATACTGTGCTCATCATTTAGTATATCAAGCATTGTTTTATGAAGCTCAGGGTGCATGCACTCATTCGTGAACGAATTAAACATGCCCGAGATTTGCTTTTGCGCTTGCAGCGCATCGTTTAGGGCTTCCTTTTCAGTATATTGGTTGTTTCCCATCTTGTTCACCTCTCCTTAAAGCTGGCTGTAAAGCATATCAAAATGTGCCTGATGCTTTTGTGCTATGCTTTCGAATTTTGTTTTAATTTGTGAGTCCTGCGAGCCTTGAGCAAGCATATAGAACTTTTTAACAAGCAGCTCCTCATAGCTAAGCAGGTCGCCAAGTGCAGACAGTTCCTTTTCCGACAAATTGCCCATGTAATTAAGCCCTCCATTTAGAAGTTTTCCTTAGTATCTGCGCCTAAGAGCCTAACTATTCTGTAAAAATAAAGAAAGAGCAGCCAAAAACAGCCTTTAGAATATAAATATGCAAAGGCTGAGCATAGCGCATATTATGAAGCTGAAAATAAATCCAGAAAAGAAAAGCTGTTTTAAAAAGATATTTGCCTTAAGCTGCACATTAAAAAAAGCCCGCAGTAAGCGAGCCTTTGTATTTGCCTTTATATAAGTTCATCCCACTTTTCAGCAAGCGACTTTATATCAGCTTCGAAAAGCTTAAGCTTTAAGTCCATATCCGGCGAGCGGCGCTCATCGCCGCGTTTAAGTATTGCCTCAAGGAGCGCAAGCTGTTCCATAACGCGAAAACTGCGCTCTTTTGTCACAATATCCTTAGCGAGTTTTATTTGTTCATGTGCAATAGGCTCTAAAGGCGTAATCGTGTAACTATCGCCCATTGAGGGGACAACCGTATTATACCCGAGGCAATTGAGCGACGCTTCAAGCGAGAGGAGTGCGCTTTCTTCCCCATGCACAAGGAAAATCTTTTGGGGCTTTGGCGCAATGCCCTTTACCCAGGCTATAAGCTCATCCTTATCTGCATGGCCTGAGAGCCCGTCAAGCTGAACAATCTCTGCGTTTACGCGCACCTGCTCCCCAAAAAGCTTTACCTTTTTTGCGCCGTCAACTAACGTTCGCCCAAGCGTGCCAAGTGCCTGATACCCTGTAAAAAGCACAGTACTGTCAGCTCTGTAAAGGTTGTGCTTGAGGTGGTGGCGAATGCGGCCTGCCTCGCACATACCTGAGGATGATATTATGATTTTGCTGCAGCTAATATTGTTAATTTCCTTTGACTCATCGCTTGTAAGTGCAACGCGAAGCGTAGGGAAGTCAAACGGGGAGCCATCCTTTGACATTTCGAGCGCTTCAGCATCATAATAGGCCTTTGCGCGCTCATAAATCTTTGTTGCCTCAATGCCAAGCGGGCTGTCAATATAAACAGGAACATCTTTTAGCTCAGGCAAAATGCCGTTTATATACATACGCTTAATAAAATAAAGAAGTTCTTGGGTACGGCCAACTGCAAAAGAGGGGATAACAAGGTTGCCTCCGCGAAGTAAAGCAGTGCGTATAGCCTCTTTAAGCTCGGTCTCTTTATCAGCTTCAGTTTTAAGCGAGTGAACACGGTTGCCGTATGTGCCTTCGAGAATAAGGTAGTCAGCATCTTTTACTTCATCAGGGTCCTGTATTATTGGCCTGTCGTTTCTCCCTACATCGCCTGAATATACAAGCTTTGTTGTTTTACCGCTTTCATCTGCCCAAATTTCAATAGCAGCAGAGCCAAGCAAATGCCCAATATCTTTTAGCCGTACACGCACATTAGGGAAAAGTTTAATAATTTCATCATAAAACACGCCGCGAAACAGCCTGAGGCAGGCTTGAACATCTTCCATATCATAGAGCGGCTCAACAGGCGCTTTCCCTGCACGCAGGTTTTTCCTGCTCTGCCAATCTGCCTCCTGCTTTTGTATATGTGCGCTGTCAGGGAGCATTATTGTTGCTAAAAGCGCGGTTGCCTCAGTGCAAAGCACAACACCTGAAAAGCCTCTTTTGGTTAAGAGCGGCAAGAGGCCGCTGTGGTCTATATGCGCATGCGTAAGGAGAACAGCATCAATAGTTGCAGGGTCAAAGGGAAAATCCCCCTCGCCATATATTCCTTTAGAGTCCGCACCCTGGCGCATTCCACAATCCAAAAGCAGCTTTTTGCCATTTACGCTTAGCATATGGCATGAGCCTGTAACTGAACGCGCAGCTCCAAAAAATTCAAGCTTCATTAAAGCCTCCAAGTATAGGGTTATTGTGCGGTTATTTCTAAACGGCTTCGCCCGAAATATGCAAGCGCAAGCGTCCCGGGCCCTGCATGTGAGCCTATAACAGGCCCAACAGGTTCAATGCGCACATCCTTTGGTTTAATAAGCGCTTTAACCTGCTCTGCTAACGCTCTTGCTTCATCCATACAATCCGCCTGCCAAATTGCAATAATTTGCTCCTGTGGGTTTTCTATTGTAGCAGCGCATTTTTCAAGCAAGTATTTTATTGCGCGCTTGCGGCCTTTGACTTTTTCAAGGGGTACAAGGCGGCCTTCGTTATCTACATAAAGCACTGGCTTAATTTCAAGCACTGTGCCAAAAAAGGCGGCAGTTCCACTAACGCGCCCGCCGCGCTTTAAATACTCTAAGCTATCAACAGTAAAAAGTGAGCAAACGCAAAGTTTGTTAGCCTCGACCCAATCGCGTATTTCGTAAAGCCCTGCGCCTTGCACCTGCATTTGTGTTGCGCGTTCAATTAGTATTGCCAATGGGGCTGAAATTGAAAGGCTGTCAATAAGTTCTATTTTGCGCTCAGGGTATTTTTCCATAAGCTCTTGTGCAGCAATGACTGCGCAGTTAAAGGTGCCAGAAAGTGCGGATGAAAAGCCGATGTGCAAAATATCAAGGCCTTGAAGTAAAAATGGCTCAAAATATTCTACAATTTCATTGGGGTTGCGCTGTGATGTAATAACAGTTGCACCCTCACGCATTGCCTTGAAAAAGGCTGCAATATCCGTTTCCCTGCCAAGGTCATAAAAGTATTCAGTACCATTTAAAGTATAGGGCATGCGCAGCACGCTTACGCCTGTGCTATCCTCCCATTGAAAGGGGAGCTCTGCGTTGGACTCTGTTGTAATTACAAAACGCTTCTGCATTTTTACATACTCCTTTTTATAGGCTTATTATTCTTGTCTCGCGCTGCCGTAAAACGCAGCGCAAATTGCGCCCGGCCCTGCGTAGGCGCCGTTTATTGGGCCCATGGGCAGTATGCTTACACCGCTGCACCCTGTTTCAGTAAGAAGCAGCTCGCGAAGCTCCTGAGCAAGCTCTGGCGCATCTGCATGTGCAAGCACAATAACTTGGTTTTCAAGGCTATAGCCAATTCGCATTATGCTATCTGTTAGTGCATAAAGACTTTTATCCGTACTTAGACCTTTTGCTTCAACGCTTAAAAGACCTTTTGCATTCAGGCGAAAAAGCGTGCGCCTGCCAAGCACATCCCCCATAACTCCGCCTGAATAGAGCCCGCTCTTTCTTAGCCATTCCATGCTCTCTGTGAGAAGCAGCCCGTTTACATAGCTGCGGTTTTTAACAGCCCACTGTGCGACTTCATCAAGCCCGCTTCCCTCAAGACGCATATTTGAGGCTTCGAACACAAGCATTGCCTGTGCAATAGAGCTAGAGAGCGTATCCACAATAATTATCCGCTGCTTGGGATGCCTCAAAAGCAGGGTTTCGCGAGCGCGCTGTGCCTCAAAGAAGGTTCTGCTTAAGTAGCGGGAGATTGTGAGCATAAGCACATCGTTTCCAAGTTCAAGCTCAGGTTCAAAAAGCCTGAGCAGGGCTTCGCTTAGCACAGGGAGCGTGCTTACAGGTATGCCGTTTCGCATTGCGCTGTAAAACTCAAAAAGCGCAGTTTCACGGCCTAAATCATATGTGCACGCTTCATCCCCAACACAGTAGTGCAAATTCGCTATTTTTATCTCTTGCTCCAGCGCTGTGCAAAAGGGGATATCAGCGCCTGTATCTGTATAGAGCACATAGCTGCATTCGCTCATTGCTAACCCCTTGGTCGATGTGGTGCACCTATTATACTTCATTTATACGCCCTTGACAAAAAGAAAAATACCCCTTAAAAGGGGTAAAGTTAGAATATGCTAATATGAATAAACTGCAACAGAGTGCAAATCAGCTCTTCACAGCTTAATGGAGCACTTTTGAAAGGAAGTCAACAAGCCGCGGGTTTTTTGGCCTGTTAAAAAACTCGAGAGGCGCGCTTCTTTCAAGTATCAACCCCTCATCCATAAATAGGCAGGCTGTTGCAACTTCTTTTGCAAACCCCATTTCATGGGTTACTACAACCATTGTCATGCCCTCGTGTGCAAGTTCCTTCATAACCTCAAGCACTTCGCCTACCATCTCAGGGTCAAGCGCAGACGTAGGTTCGTCAAAGAGCATTACATCCGGGTTCATTGCAAGTGCGCGCACTATTGCAACACGCTGCTGCTGGCCGCCTGAAAGCTGGCTTGGGTATGCATCAGCCTTATCAGTTAGGCCAATTCGTAAAAGCAGGCGCATTGCTTTTTCGTCCGCCTCTTCTTTGCTCATGAGCTTAAGTTTTACAGGTGCGAGAGTAATGTTTTCGCGGATGCTCATATGCGGGAACAGGTTGAACTGCTGGAAAACCATACCCATGCTTTGGCGCAGCTTATCAACATCGCATTTACCGTCATTTATTTGCTGCCCTTTAAAGAATATGCTTCCGCTTGTAGGGGTTTCGAGGAGGTTTAGGCACCTTAAAAAGGTGCTTTTGCCGCAGCCCGAAGGGCCGACAATTACAACCTTTTCACCCTTGCCTATATGCTCGCTTACTCCGTCGAGCGCTTTAATGCTGCCAAAATGCATTTTTAAATCACGCACTTCTATCACTCTTTTGCAACCTCCTTTCAAGCTTGCTCATCCCCCATGTCATAACCATTACAATTAATAAATATATGAGCGCAATAAGCAGAATTGGCACAGGGCTGTATGTGCGCGAGCGAATGAGGGTTGCCATGTAAGTAATATCCCCAACTGCAATATAGCCTACAATTGCTGTTTCTTTTAAAAGCGTAATTGCTTCATTTGCAAGCGCAGGCAGGATGTTCTTAATTGCCTGAGGCAGAATTATGTAGCGCATTGTCATATTGTTTGTAAGCCCGAGCGACCTGCCCGCTTCCGCCTGCCCCACATTTACTGCTTGTATACCCGCGCGTACAATTTCAGCAACATATGCGCCTGAGTTTATGCCAAACGCGAGCATAGCAACATACACCATTACATCAAACCCTGAGGAGGAAAATATAATAAAGCCGAAAATCAGCACCTGAACCATTACAGGCGTGCCCCGAATTACAGTAAGGTAAAAATCGCAAAGTGCATCAAGAGGTTTAAGCGCTTTATTTGTGCGCGCATAGACCTTGCAAATTGCAACAAGAGAGCCGAGCACTATACCTAATACTGCAGCGCCGAGCGTAAGGAGCAAAGTGTTTTTTAAGCCGTTAAGGTAGAGCAGATACCGGCTGTCGCGTATGATATTATCGTATAGCTGCTCGCCGAAGTTTTCCCACATTGCTATTGTTCCCTTCATTCAAAAGCAGGGGGTTTTGAATGACCCCCCGCATGCAGTTAAAACCATCTGCTTAATTAATTTGCAGCTGCTGCCATATGCTTTTCAATAAGCGCATCAACTGTGCCGTCTTTTAGAAGCTTTTCAAGCACTTTGTTTACAACCGCCTTCAAGTCGTCATTGCCCTTTTTAATTGCGATTGCATATTGCTCTTCTGTAAGCGGCTCCTCCAAAAGCACAAGCCCTGCGTTTGCAGCAACAATTTGGTCTGCAGGCATTGCATCAATTACTATTGCATCAATTTGCCCGTTTGCAAGCGCTATACCTGCATCAGAGCCAGTTTTGAAGCGTGAAATCTCAGCGCCTTCAATGTAGTCTGTTGCATAGAGGTCACCGGTTGTGCCAAGTTGTACGCCCACATTTTTGCCGCTTAAGTCTTCGGCTGTTTTAATCGGGCTGCCATTTGGTACAATTATCATTTGGGTTGTTGAGATATAATCAACTGAAAAGTCTACGCTCTTTGCGCGTTCTTCTGTTGCAGTCATCCCTGCTACGCCCAAATCGCCCTTGCCGCTTTGCACAGCCATAATTATGCCGTCAAAATCCATATCAACAATTTCAAGCTTAACCCCAAGCTCTGCTGCAATTGCAGCTGCTATGTCAGCGTCAACGCCTGCAACATTGTTGTCGTCGCCTAAGTATTCAAACGGAGGGAAGGCGGCATTTGTAAGCATTACAAGTTTACCCGCTTTTTTAATTTTGTCAACAGTTGGCGTAGTTGATGCTGCGCACCCAAAAAATGATGCGAAAAGTACAACTGCGAGTATAATTGCAAGCCCCTTATATAGTGTTTTCATATAGAACCATCCTTTCAAAATTGTGATTATGCATAATTATACTACCAAAATACATAAATGCAACACCTATTTATAAATTTATTGCATATTTATAAATAATATTTGCAAGAATATAAATATATGTCTGTAAGCATAAAAAAACCCCCGCGCAATTTGCGCGGGGGTAAAGGCTATACTGTTATTTGTTAAAGACGCGGCGAATATGCGCAACAATTTCTTCCCCAATGCGCTCTTGCGCTTCTACAGTTGAGCCGCCTACATGCGGTGTCATGCTTACCTTTGGGTGGTGAAGCAAGCGTTCGTCATTGCATGGCTCCTCAGCATATACGTCTACACCGTATCCGCTAAGTCTCCCTTCGTCAAGCGCATCCAAAAGCGCTGAGGTATCTACCATATTGCCCCTGCCCGTATTTATAAGCGCAGCGCCCTTTTTCATAAGCGCAAGCTTTTCTTCGCTTAAAATTGGAGGGGAGCCTTTCGGGCCAGGCGTATGGAGCGAAACATAGTCGGATGCAGCAAGTAGCTCATCAAGCTCATAGCGAACATAGGGCTCATATTCTGGCTTATGGCCTGAGCGGTTTGTGTAAATGACCTTCATGCCAAGCGCATTTGCACGCTTTGCTGTTTCCTGCGCTATGCGCCCTATTCCAATAAGGCCGAGCGTTTTGCCGGTAAGCTCTGTGCCTTTGTATGCTTTCTTTTCCCACTTGCCTTCGCGCATAGTGTAGTTTGCAATGCCTATAAAGCGCGCAACTGAAAACATATGCCCTATTGCAAGCTCTGCAACTGAAACACTTGAAGCGTTTGGCGTATTGCAAACCTCTATGCCATGCTCACGCGCATACGCAACATCAATATTATCAACACCAACACCGCCGCGGATAATAAGCCTAAGCCGCTTTGTAGTTAGAGCTGCGTCTATAATAGGTTCGCGCACTTTTGTTGCAGAGCGCACAACAAGCACGTCAAACTCCTTAACTTGTTCCTTTAAAACCTCAGGTTCATAAAATTGCTCAACAACTTCAAACCCGAGCCCGCGCAACTCTTTAACTGCGCCTTTTTCCATGCCATCTGCTGCTAAAACACGAAGCATATTATTTCTCCTTTATAAGTAGTTTTTACAGGCTTTGCTTAACCCTCAAACGCTTTCATGAAGGCTACAAGCTTTTCTACACCTTCAATAGGCATTGCATTGTAAATCGAAGCGCGCATTCCGCCTACAGAGCGGTGGCCCTTAAGGTTAGAAAACCCTTGAGCAGTTGCTTCTTTAACGAACTTCGCATTAATATCATCATCCTCAGCGCGGAATGTAACGTTCATTAAGGAACGGCTCTTAGGCTCAACAGGGCTCTTGAACAGCTTGCTTATTTCTAAATAATCATAGAGCAGAGCAGCTTTCTTTTCGTTGTGTGCTTTCATTGCGCTAAGCCCGCCCATGCCCTTAATCCACTCAAGCACAAGCTTGCAAATGTATATCGGGTAGCAGGGCGGTGTGTTGTACATTGAGCTGTTTTCCGCCATTACAAAATAGTTGCACATTGTTGGCACATAGGCAGGCAGCTCCTTTGTTAAAAGGTCATCGCGTACAATTACAAGCGTTAACCCTGAAGGTGCGACATTTTTCTGTGCGCCTGCATAAATAAGCGCGAACTTTTCAACATCAACAGGCTCTGAAAGAATAGAGCTTGACATATCCGCAACTAGGGGTACTGTGCCTGTATCAGGCAGATAGTGCCACTTTGTGCCAAAGATAGTGTTGTTGTAGCAGATGTGCGCATAATCAGCCTCAGGGTTGAGCTTTAGCTCGTTTTGGAGTGGGATACGCACAAAGTTTTCGGATTTTGTAGTTGCAGCTAAGTTGATTTCGCCGTACTTTTTCGCTTCGTCATACGCTTTGCCTGAGAACTGGCCTGTAACGATATAGTCCGCCTTGCCGGTTTTCATAAGGTTCATTGGCACCATCGCAAACTGAAGCGAAGCGCCGCCTTGCAAAAAAAGCACTTTGTAGTTTTCGGGTATGCCCATGACTTCGCGCAATAGAGCCTCTGTTTCAACTATGATTGCATCATAAACCTTTGACCTGTGGCTCATTTCCATTACGCTCATGCCTGAACCGCGGTAGTTGAGCATTTCGTCGCGTGCTGTTTCGAGAACTGGCAGAGGCAGCATTGAAGGGCCTGCTGAAAAATTGAAGATTCTTTGGTATGCCATGTTTTTCACTCCTTTTTAAATTAAAGTTGTTGGGTTATGTATTTGCTTATTTTAACAGGATATACCTTGTACTTTAGCGTTCTTCCCTAAAGTAGTTGATGCCGCAGCTTTTTGGCTGAAGCCGCTCGCTGCTCTGGCGTATGCTTGTTATAATTAGCACTACAACAGTCGCTACAAACGGCAGCATGTCGTATATTTGCATTGGTATTCCAAGCGGAACATACATCCTAAGCACTGTAAGCCCGCCGAAGAGGAGTGAACCTAAAAGTGCGCGGCTTGCGCACCAGGCAGCAAAAATAACAAGCGCTACTGCAATCCACCCTTGGCCGCTTACTGCATTATGTACCCAGACGCCCTTGCATGTAACCATGCATATATACATCCCGCCTAGGCCGCACACGCCGCCGCCTATGCAAGTTGCAAGGTATTTGTACCTAGATACATTTATGCCTGCTGCATCTGCAGTAGCAGGGCTTTCGCCTACTGCGCGAAGGTTTAGCCCTGTGCGCGTTTTGTTAAGGAACCAAGCAAGGATAACCGCTAACACAAGTGCAAAATACACAACGAAATTATACGAAAAGAGCAGTTTGCCTAAATAGGGGATGCTCGAAAGCCCAGAGAGGTTGAGGTTGCCGAAGGCTGCTTTTGTAACCTCGCTTACTGCTACATAGCCGCCTGCACGAAGCGCCATATTTTCGCCGAAGAAGTTTGCAAAGCCCGCCCCGAAAATAGTAAGCGTAAGCCCTGTTACGTTTTGGTTTGCTCTTAGAGTAACAGTTAAAAAGCTGTATATAAGCGCACCGAAAGCTCCGCATAAAAAGGCGCCAAGCAGCGCAAGCAGGGCAGAAACTGCGCCTGATACAGCAGCGCCTGCAGCAGCTTCATAATAGAAGGAGCTTGCAAGCCCTGCAATTGCACCCATGAACATCATGCCCTCAACGCCAAGGTTGAGGTTGCCTGACTTTTCTGTAAGAATCTCCCCGAGCGTACCAAGCAGCAGGGGAGTGCCGGCAAGAACAGAGGCATTAAGCAGGTTAATAAGCACGTCCATTAGTTTTCCCCCTTTCTGCTGCGGAAAATAAGCTTATAGTTTATAAAGAACTCACACCCAAGCATAAAGAACAGAATAATGCCTGTTAGCACCTCTGCAGCTGAAGCAGGTATTTTAAAGGTAGTCTGGATTTTATTAGCCCCCCGTTGAAGCACTGCAATTGCAAATGCAACAATAAGCATAACATATGGGTTAAGCTTTGAAAGCCAAGCTACTGTAATTGCAGTAAAGCCTACGCCCCCTGCTGTTGTATCCGTAATTGTGTAGTCTGCGCCTGCACACTGCAAACACCCTACAAGCCCTGCAAGAGCGCCTGAAAGAAACATTGTTCTTATTATTATTTTGCCAACATGCATGCCAGCATACTTTGCAGTATTTCTGCTCTCGCCTACAACTGCAATTTCATAGCCCTGTTTTGTGCTTGAAAGGTATATTCCCACAACAACAACAAGCACAAGCGCAATAATCCAGCCTATGTGGATATTGAACACTTTTGGCAGCTTTGCAATGCTGTTGAACATCGCAATTTTGGGGAACCCCTTTTGCATTGGGTCTTTCCACGGCCCGTTTTGGAGGTACTGGAGGAAGGCAAGCGCAATATAGTTGAGCATAAGAGTAAAGAGCGTTTCGTTTGTGTTCCACTTTGCTTTAAATATTGCAGGGAGCATGCCGAATAAGCCGCCGCTTATAACTGCAACAAAGAACATTATAAGCAGCAGGGGTATGCGCGGGATGTTTTGGTACTGGAAGAGCGCAAAATAGCTTGAAGCCATTGCTCCGACTAAAATCTGCCCTTCTGCGCCTATGTTCCAAAAACGCATTTTAAATGCAAGCGAGATTGCGAGAGCGCAAATTAAAAGCGGTATCGCAATTCGGATTGTTTCTAAAAGCACTGTGCGCGTGCCGAGGCTGCCAAGCACCATTTCTCTATAAACCAGCACAGGGTTATGCCCAAGCGCAAGTATAATAAGGCCGCCTGTAACAAGCGCGCCAATAACTGCAATTGCGCGTATTAACGCTGCCTTGCTTCGCGCTATTGTATCGCGCTTTACCATGCGGACAAATGGTTCGTGGTGGCTTAAATGCCTGCTCATGCACCCACCTCGCCTTCGCTTAGTGTGCTTTCTACATCAATGTGAACCATCATCAGGCCGATTTCCTCTTTTGTAATTTTGCGCGCATCTACAATTCCACTTACCTTACCGCCGCAAAGCACAAGTATACGGTCGCAAAGCTCAAGCAGCACGTCAAGGTCCTCACCTATGAAGAGTACTGCAACGCCCTTGCGTTTTTGCTCATTTAAAAGGTCGTAAATTGTATAGGAGGAGTTAATGTCAAGCCCGCGCACAGGGTAGGCTACAAGCAGCACAGACGGCTCACCTGCGATTTCGCGGCCAAGCAGTACCTTTTGCACGTTTCCGCCTGAAAGCCTTGCAACAGGGGTTGAAGTGCCTGGCGTTACAATGTCGAGCTTTTTTATAAGGCTTTCTGCAAGCTTTTTGGGTGATGCACGATCTAAAAGCGGCCCCTTATTCGACTTGTAGCTTTTTAGCATAACATTGTCAACCATATCCATAGAAGCTACAAGCCCCATGCCGAGTCGGTCCTCAGGCACAAACGCCATTGAGACACCAAGCTCAATAATCTGCGTTGGAGTTTTGCGCGCGAGGTTCTCTTTTTGGCCTGTTTCTTTATTTATAAAGAATATTCCGCCTTCTGCAATCGGGTACAGGCCTGCAATTGCTTCGCAAAGCTCCTTCTGCCCGCTGCCTGCTATTCCCGCTATGCCGAGGATTTCGCCTGAGCACAAAGTAAAGCTTACGTTTTCAAGCGCCTTTACACCATCATGGTTTGCGCATGTAAGGTTATTTACATTAATTCTTTCTTTTGCGCCATCAGCGCTTTCGCGCTTTATGGCAAGGCTTATGCTTCTTCCGACCATTGCTTCAGTAAGCGACTGCATGGTTGCTTCTTTTGTTTCGACTGTGTCAATTAAGCAGCCTTTTCTTAAAATAGTAACCCTGTCTGAAATTGCAAGCACTTCAGCAAGTTTATGCGTAATTATGATTATTGCTTTGCCATCAGCCTTCATGTTGCGAAGTACGGCAAAAAGCTTATCTGTTTCCTGGGGCGTAAGCACAGCTGTGGGCTCATCGAGAATAAGCGTTTTTGCACCACGATAAAGCACTTTAATAATTTCAACAGTCTGCTTTTCACTAACCGACATATTATAGACTTTTTTATTGGGATCAATGTCAAAACCGTATTTATGGCTGATATCGCTGATTTCGCGGCAAAGTGCCTTCCTGTTGATATGTACGTTGCCAGGCAGCCCGAGCACAATGTTTTCAGCGGCTGTGAGCACATCCACAAGCTTAAAGTGCTGGTGAATCATTCCTATTCCCAGGGCATAGGCATCTTTTGGCGAGCGTATTATTACCTCCTCGCCGTTTACAAAGATATTCCCGCTATCAGGGTAGTAAATCCCTGAGAGCATGTTCATGAGGGTTGTCTTGCCTGAGCCGTTTTCACCTAAGAGCGCGAGAATCTCCCCACGTGATACATCTAGGCAGATTCTGTTGTTTGCGCATACGGGTCCGAATGTTTTGGTGACGTTTCGGATACATATTGCATGTTCCGCAGTATTGTCCAAATATAGCTCCCCCTTTCTCACCATTAAGGCGGATAGAACAGCAAAACAATCGATACGCGCCCGATTCCTTTGCGTGTTGTATCCACAGGGGGCTGCGCAAATGCTTTTAGAGGTTTTATACCTTTTGCGCATTTTTAAGAGCAGGGCCGCAGTTAGCGGCCCTGCGATAGGATTAGCTTATTTGTTTTCGTGTACTCCGTCTACAAAGTAGACCCAGGAGGGTGAGCTTTGGGGTTCAATGAAGCGTTCGCCTTCAGCAAGGTTGATTTCCATCGGGTTGCCGTCAAAGTCAACGCCTGCTCCGTGGATTGGGCCTTGGAACACATGGAGCTCGCCTGAGAGTATCTTTGCACGTGCTGCTTCAATTGCTTCTGCTGTGCCTGGTGCGACAAGCGCATCATTTAGCGGGGAAACATTAACAACGCCTTCCTTAAGGCCGCCTGAGAAGTCAACAGGGATTACTACGCCATCAACAAGAGACTGTACTGCGAGGGTGAGGTAAATGCCCCAATCCCACACTGCGGATGTCAGCACTGCCTTGGGCGCTGCTGTACGCATGTCGGAGTTGTAGCCTACGCCCCATTTGCCGTTTGCTTCTGCTGTTGTTTGAGTTGCGGTTGAGTCAGCATGCTGGCAGAGTACGTCGCAGCCCATGTCTATAAGCGCCTGAGCGACCTGCTGTTCTTTTGTTGGGTCGTTCCAGTTGTTTGTATACATAACTTCCATTGTTACATCGGGGTTTACGCTCTTTGCGCCGAGGTAGAAGCCTGTAAGGCCGCTTATGCACTCTGCAAACGGCATTGCTGTAACATAGCCAAGCTTATTTGTCTGGGTCTTTAAGCCTGCTGCAATGCCTGAGAGATAGCGCGCTTCATAAATTGCTCCGAAGTAGTTGTGGAAATTGGCAAGGCCGCTGCCTGCAGCGCGGAAGCCTGAGGCGTGGCAGAACTGCACATCGGGGTTTTCTTCTGCTGCAGCAAGCACATAGGGCTCAAAGCCGAAGCTTGTTGCAAAAATAATGTTGCAGCCTTCTTCAACTAGTTCTTCAAGTGCAGCCTGGCAAGAGGCGTCTTCATTTGTGTTGAACTTGTTAAAGATTTGGTCGTCACGCAGGTTAAGCGTCTTTTGCATCTTCTGTGTGCCCAGGTCGTGGTTGTAGGTATAGCCGCCATCGCTTGGGTCAGTAATGTGGACAAAGCCAACCTTAATGTTTTCGAGCGTCAGACCTGCTTCAGGTGCAGGTGCGGGTGCTTCGGGCGCAGGTGCAGCGGGCGCCTCGGGTGCAGGTGCAGGAGCTGGCGCTGCTGGCGCTGTGCACGCTGCTACACTGAGCAATAATACCAGGGAAAGGATCAGTGCAATCGACTTCTTCATGGTATTCCTCCTTTTTTTGATGCATATGTAGATGTACTTCATACATACGGCTAAACCGGATGCAGCAACTCAACTGAATTTGTAAGGACAACATTGAGTATTATATAGTGTGTTAGCTTAATTGTAAACAAGATGCGCAAGCCTTTATGTACATGTTTTTATGTAACTATACGGCCGCTTTGTTCTAATTCGAGAATATCAGGCGGGCAGGAAAACGGTTCGCCTGCAGCAAGCATAGCATTGCTTACATCTTTAAGGCCGCTCCCTGTGCAAAGTACTGTGACTGATTCGTTCTGTTTTATAAGCCCTTTTGCAAGCGCTTCTTTAACGCCTGCTGTTGCAGCAACACCTGCAGGTTCGCCGAAAATACCTTCGGTTTTGCCTAAAGTGCGCATTGCGAGAAGTATTTCTTCATCGCTAACTTCAACCCATGCACCAAAGCTGTCGCGTACTGCTCTTAGCGCTTTTTCAATGTTTCGCGGAACGCCTACTGCAATGCTGTCTGCAAGCGTGTTTTCTTCTGCAGGTTCTAACTTTCCGCCGCTTTTAGCTGCTTTGACAAAAGGCGCACACCCTGAGGATTGTACACCAAGAAGCTTTGGTATGCGTTCGACCATGCCAAGCTTAAATAAATCTAAAAAGCCGTTATATATGCCGCCTATTGTGCAGCCATCGCCAACTGAAACTGCGACCCAGTCAGTAGGGATAAAGCAAAGTTGTTCTGCAATTTCAAGTGCAGCTGTTTTTTTGCCCTCTGTCATAATTGGGTTTATACCTGCGTTTCTGTTGTAAAACCCCCACTTTTCAATAGCTGCTGCAGAAAGTTGGAATGTTTCTCTGTAGTTGCCCTTAACGCTTATGACATTTGCGCCAAAAATCAAAAGCTGGGCTACCTTGCCCTTCGGTGCGCGCTCAGGTACGAAAATTACGCTATTAAGCCCCATGCGGCTTGCGTTCCCTGCAAGGGATGAAGCTGCATTGCCAGTTGAAGAGCAGGCAATGGTTTTGTAGCCAAGCTCGCGTGCTCGTGAAACTGCAACTACTGAGGCACGGTCTTTTAATGAGGCTGTTGGGTTAAGCCCATCGTCTTTAATGTAGAGCGCTTTAAGGCCAAGTGAACGCTCAAGCGCATGCGAGCGGTAGAGCGGAGTCCACCCTACGCGCAAAAACCGCTCCCAGTTGCGGCCTTCAACAGGCAGCAAAGCACGGTAGCGCCAAATGCTGTTTGTTCTATCGCTTGCAAGCGTTTCTCTGTTAAATTCTTTTTTAATTGCAGAATAGTCAAATAGAATATCGAGTATTCCTAACTCGCCGCAGTGCTCGCATGTAAGCATATCCTTTGAATATGCGTACTCCCGCTTACAAAGCGTGCAGCGATAGCCTGTTACATGCATGATGAATGCGTACCTTTCGTTATGTTGGCTCAACATGTTAATTGGGTTGCATTACGCACTTATTATATACTACATACGCCGTCTTGTATAGGTCAGCTGGTAATTAAAACAAAAATTTTTTGCGCTAAAAAACCTTTTTAAGCATAATATATTATGCGCTGACCTATAAAAAGCGAACTCTGAGCCATAAAAATAACTCTTTAATAAATTTCTTATGTTTATATGTAAAAATACACAGCATTAAAAAAGGCGCTTTGCAGCGCCTTTTTTACATAAGCTATAAGCTTAGCTCTTTTTCCCAACATCGCGGATACGCTCCGGGTAGCGGGTTACAAGGGTCGTATCCTTTGACCATTCTAAAAGGAGCGTCTCCCATTCTTCCGCTTGCTTAGCAGTAAGCACAGTTTCGTGCATACTTTCTTTATATTGTGAGAACTCGCGGCTGCCTGCAGGTTCCTTGCCTACATATTGGAGTATATGGAAGCCTTCGTCATCTTCGATTATCCCTGTGTAGCTTCCGGCAACAGTAAGCTTTAGCACTGCTGACTTAATTTCGCTCGACCAGTCGACTGCGCTCTCATGGCTGCTTAAGAGCTTCCCCTTTTCTTTAAATATGTCATAGTTCGTAAAATCCGAATCTTTGCTGAACTCCTTCATAACAGCATCAAAACTTGCGCCGCTTTGAAGCTTTTCGTATGCCTGCTCAGCTTCAAGCTTGCTTTTTTCGAAGTGTTCGGTTCTAAGCTTTAATGTTGCTGCCTTAAGGCTTGCATGGTCAGCTTTTATTTGTGCAATACGCTCTGCATTTGTACCCTCTTCACTTAGTGAAAGCTTGCCAAGCTCAGCTTCAAGCTCAGAGAGCTTAGCTTCGTTTTCTGCAAGCTCAGCAGGGAGCTCGTCTTCAGGCACAAGCTTAATATACTTTACGCGCACATAGCCCTCAGGTACAAAAAACGGTGGGTCTCCGCCGTATTTCTCTGCGCTTTCCTGGTATTGCTTATAGCTTCCAGGGGTTTCTGCCAATTCGGTTTTATCTGCTTCAAGTTCTTCGTTAAATGCGCTTTGCACTTCTTCATCTGTTACGCTTATTGTAGCTTCGAACTCATTGCGCATTTTTTCCACAAGACGCCCGCGCACTTCCATTTCTTTAAGCCATATGCGGAATTCCTCGCGTGTAAATGCTTTGCCTACAATTTGCTCTGCAGCTTTAGGGAAGAGCTCCTCTGCGCTTTTGTTTATTTCTTCTTCTGAGGCAGCTCCTGAGCTTGCTTTTGCCTGTTCAAGCGCAGCTTCGAAAATATACGCTTCTTCATCAGCTACAACTGAGTCTACTTCTTTAAGCTCTGCTTCAGAAAGCTCTTTATAGCCTTTAAGCCCAGCTTGATATATCTCGAGGTTTTTCCTTACAAGGCTTTCGAGCACCATGTCCTGGAAATCACTAAGCTCTGTGTCGCTAACTGTCGGGTCATAGCCGAACATTGAGACATATTGGATTGCCTGAGTAAACTCATCAATAAACTCGCCTTTTTTTACCTCAGTCCCTCCAACTTTGGCAACTACCTGAGCCCTGTTCTTTTCTTCGTTTACGCTTACAAGGCTGCACCCGAGAAGGGGTATTGCCATAAAAAGTGCGAGCGCAAGTGCACAATATGCCCGGAATCTTTTGTTCATCTATTTGTTCTCCTTTATTTTACATGCCTGTTCAAAGTTTATCTATGTAGAGCTCTACTATACCCTCGTCTTCAGCCTTTTTTGCATATTCGTTCCACAGCTCAAAATCTAATGTAGTATTTGTTGTAAATGAGATGCTTTTTTTAATTTCATCATAAACAAGCTCAAGCGGGCGCTGCCCTGGTTCCGGCCGCTCAACAAGGTAAATAATGCACACGCCCTGCTCAAGGCGCACAGGGTCTGAAATATCACCAGCCGTTTTAAGCGCAAGCGCAGCAGTACGGTAGCTTTCTTCAACATGGCTGCTTGAATTACACACAAAGTAGCGGAGCATCCGCTTATCCTCTGATTTTTGGCGCATAAGCTCCATAAAGTCTTCTCCGCTTCTCGCTTGTGCTAATATAGGCTCCATACGTTTTTCAACTTGTTTATAGCAGCGTTCAAGCACGTTTTCAAATGCCTTGTCCAATCGTGAGGATGCATTCTTTTTCGAGTTTGCAAAAGTGGAATCTTCCCCGCTTGATGAAACTGCCTCGAGATATTCAACATTCGCCTTCATTGCTGCATCTGCTGCTGTTGAAATCTCCTGCATTTGCTGCTGGTTAAAGCCTAATGTAAGGCGTGCTGTTTCAACATATCCAAGAGGCACATAAATAGGAACAGGTGCGTTTTCACCAAACCAGCCAGGCTCGGTTTCTGCCTTTTCGCGCTGTGTTATAAGCTGGCTCTCATAGTAGGCGCGTATTTCTTCATCAGTTGCGCCGCGTGCTTTGCCTAATGAATCGTAAAGCAGGGAAAGCACATATTCATCGCGTATATTTGAGCGAACGCGTTCAGGCGTAAGGCTGTTTGCGAGAAGCCAGTCAATATATTCCTGCTCTGCGCGCCTGTAGCCCTTTTCATCAGTTCCGTGTTTTGATAGAAAGCTTGACATAGCGAGGTTGTAGTATTCGAGGTATTTTTTATCTACTTCTGCTTCTTGCTCGCTGCTTAATTCAAAAAGGCCCATTTTAAGCGCAGTATCTTTAAGCGCAGTAATACCAACAAGGTCTGTGAGCCGGTTTTCTTTATATTCTTTATACTCGGTTTTGTATGCAGGCTCGCTTAAATCAACACCGTAGTTAAGCTTATAAAGCGCAAGCTGCTTCTTTAAATGCGCCTCGTAATACCACCGATATATTGGTGTTTGACCCACTTTGCCAACAATATCACCTGAAGTATCGGCACATGCAGCAAACACAAAAAGCACTGCTGCAAGCGCTAATAAAAGCGCAAGTTTGCTTCTCATTTGAAATTCTCCTCCTGTTTTAAATGCGCATAGCGCACCTAAACGATAGCACAACCCATTATACTCATTTCAAGTACTGTATGCAACGCATAATCATGTAAACAAAGTATGGCAGACAACAGCCAAAATTCGCAATAAGGGGCGCATTTTCTCCAATTGTGCATAGAGCCTCTCCAATGTATAATAAAGCAAGGCTGCGGCCTACCCGCGGCATTTTTGTGTGCGCTGCGGTTTAGGCAGGATGGAGGGTTTATGTTTATTATTGCAGGGCTTGGCAACCCGGGGCTTGCTTACAGCCGTTCACGCCATAATGCAGGGTTTCGTGCGCTTGATATGCTTGCAGCAGAGCTGGGTATAAAAATAAGCAAGCGCGCGCACAATTCGCTTCTTGGGGAGGGTTTTTATTCTAATGAAAAACTTATTCTCGCAAAGCCGCAGACATATATGAACCTAAGCGGCAGGGCGATACAAGCGCTGCTTTCATATTACAACATTGCGCCTGAGCGCCTCATCGTACTTTTTGATGATATAGACCTTCCTGCGGGCGACATTCGCATACGCGCGTCTGGGAGCGCAGGCACGCATAACGGTATGCGCTCAATCATTGCAAGCTTAAGCGGAGAAGAAGGCTTTAACCGCGTACGGATAGGCGTCGGCAAGCAGCGCCTTGGCGGCGATTTAGCTGCCCATGTTTTAGGCAAGCCCCAAAAAGAGGAGCAGGAGCTGCTTGAGCTTGCACAAAAAGATGCTGGAGAGGCTGCGCTTTTAATTGTCTCAGGCAAGCTTGCACAAGCGCAGGCAAAGTTCAACAAGCGCAAACACATAGAGCAGGAGCATGAATGAACCCTGAACATCCGCTATTAAGCGCACTTTATAAAGCGCCCGAATATATAAGGTTAAACGAAATACTAAGCAGCAGGGGGGGGCCTGTCGCTCTTTTCGGGCTTTATGAAGCGCATTGCAGCCATTTATTTGCAGCGCTTAGCATAAAGCATGGCGGGCTTTTAGTTGCCCCTTCAGAGCAGGAAGCGAAAATGCTTTATGAGCAGGCAGCTGCATTTAAGGGCAATATCGCGCTCTTGCCTGCTGCTGAAGTTGCGCTTGTGCATGCATACGCATCTGCAGGGGAAACATCAAAGACACGCATTGCCTCACTTATGCGGCTTGTGCTTGGTGAGCCTGTTGGAATAATAACATCAGTTGATGCGCTTATGCAGCGCCTTGCACCCCCAAAAGTGCTAAAAGATGCTGTACAGCTGCTTTGTGTAGGCGAAACCTATGCTCAGCGCCCGCTTTTTGCAACGCTTGTAAACGCAGGCTATGAGCCTGTTGAGCTTGTCGAAGGCCCGGGTCAGGCAGCGCTTCGCGGCGATATTCTCGATATTTACCCATCACATGGCATTGGCCCGTACAGGCTTGAGTTTTTTGATGATGAACTTGACAGAATTACAATGTTTGATGCTTCAAGCCAGCGCTCAATAGAGAAGGTCGAAAAAGCGCTGCTTCCGCCTGCAACAGAAGTGCCCCAGGACGAGGCTGCAATAAAAAGAGCTTCCTCTATTATTCTTAATGCAAACGGGTTTGATGCGCAGCGTCTCGCCTTTGATGTAGGGCATGCCTGCCCTGCGCCTGAGGCGCTGCTTACTGCGCTTTATGAGGGCAGATATTCGCTTTTTGACTACTTGCCTAAGGAGGCGCCGGTTTTAGTTTATGAGCCGGGAAGAGCTAAAGAAGCAGCTTCTTTATCAGAACGTGTGTTTACTAGGCGAATTGAGGCAATGTTAAGCCGCGGCGAAGGGCTTGCAGTTCAGGCGGAGCTTCAAATGAGCTGCAACGAACTCTTCAAAAACCTAAATACTAAAAGAACTGCATTTGTAAGCGCACATGCGCATGCTGTTTCACTTATAAAGCCTGTTGAAACCATTAAATTCGCTGCTGAGCCTGCACCTAAGTTTTCTGGGGATAGGGCTCTGCTTTTAAACACGCTCAAACACCTTAAAATTGCAGGCGCTGCAACTTTGCTTTATGCAGGCGCACACGCAGAACAGCTAAGGCGGGAGCTTAGCGAAGCAGGGTTTGAAGCTGCACTTGCAAAAGAGCTTATGCGCAGCGCACAAAGCGGTGAAACCCTTATTCTTCAAGAGAGCATGCAAAATGGGTTTTGCTACCCTGAGCTTGGCCTGCATGTGTTTGCTGAAGCAGAGTTGTTCGGATATTCTCGCTCAGGCGGGCAAAAAAGGCGAACTCCTAAGCAGGGGCTTGTTTACCAGGAGCTTAAACCCGGTGATTCCATTGTGCATGAAACGCATGGAATAGGGCGCTTTGTAGGAGTCGAAGCGCTAACTGTGCAGGAAACTACGCGTGATTATCTGCTTATAGAGTATTTGTGTGAAGATAAACTCTACATACCAACGGACCAGCTTGACCGTATTCAGAAGTATTCAGGCTCAGATGAAAAGCCCAAGCTTTCAAAGCTTGGCGGGAACGAGTGGCAGCGGCAGGTCAGCCGTGCAAAAAGCGCAATAAAGGAGCTTGCAGTTGACCTTGCAAAGCTCTACGCTTCAAGGCACCAGGAAAAGGGCTTTGCGTTTTCAGCTGATACAGTCTGGCAGCGCCAGCTTGAGGAATGCTTCCCATATGCTGAAACACCGGATCAGCTCCAGAGCCTTGAAGAAATAAAGCGCGATATGGAAAGCACTTCGATTATGGACCGCCTGCTCCTTGGAGATGTGGGCTACGGTAAAACAGAGGTTGCCTTGCGCGCTGCGTTTAAGGCTGTTCAAGATAGTAAGCAGGTCGCTTTCCTCGTGCCTACAACAATCCTTGCTCAGCAGCATTATGAAACGCTAAAATCCCGCTTTATTTCGTTCCCTGTGCGCGTAGGGCTTATTTCAAGGTTTAAAAGCGTAAAAGAGCAGGCGCAGATAAAGCATGCGCTTGCAGAAGGGCTAATTGATGTAATAATAGGCACGCATGCGCTTCTTGGGAAAAGTATCAAATTCAAGGAGCTTGGGCTTGTAATAGTAGACGAAGAGCAGCGGTTTGGTGTTGGGCATAAGGAGCAGCTAAAAACTTTAAAAGCAAATGTTGATGTGCTTACGCTTACTGCAACCCCAATTCCGCGCACTCTGCATATGTCAATGAGTGGAATTCGCGATATGAGTATAATAGATACACCGCCTGAAGAGCGCTACCCTGTGCAGACCTATGTGCTTGAATATTCGGATAGCCTCCTTTATGATGCAGTGCAAAAAGAGCTTATGCGCGGCGGTCAATGCTATATTGTTTACAACCAGGTGCAAAGGCTTGAACGTTTTGCAGAGCATCTTAAACAGCTGCTCCCCCAAGCAAGCGTTGCGTTTGCGCATGGGCAAATGAACGAGCGGCTCCTTGAGGGCGTAATGCTTGAGTTTATGCAGGGCAGGTTCAATGTGCTCCTTTGCAGCACAATTATAGAAAACGGGCTTGATATTGCAAATGTTAATACGCTTATTGTGCTTGATGCGGATAGAATGGGCCTTGCGCAGCTTTACCAGTTGCGCGGCAGAGTAGGCCGCTCAACCCGCCTTGGCTATGCGTATTTTACATTCAAGCGCGGGCATGTGCTTACTGAAGCTGCAGAGAAGCGGCTTGTAGCGCTTACAGAGTTCGCACAGTTTGGCGCAGGCAGGGAAATTGCGCTTCGTGACCTTGAAATTAGGGGCGCTGGCAGCCTTTTGGGTGCAAACCAGCATGGGCATATTGCGGATATAGGCTATGAATATTACACAAAGCTTATGGCAAGCGCAGTCCGCGAGGCAAGGGGGGAGAAGGAGCGCCCCTCAATTGATGCAGTTGTTGAGGTGCCGCTTGATGCGCATATACCTAAAAGCTATATAAAAAGCGAAGTATTAAGGCTTGCTATGTATAAGCGCATTGCGCTTATATCCGATAAAGAGGGGCTTTATGATGCTCAGGAAGAAATGGAAGACCGTTTTGGCGATATTCCGGAAGAAGCGCAGAATTTAATGGACATTGCGTTTGTCAAGGCGCTTTGCGGCTATGCGTATGTTGAAATGCTTTATGTTGTTGGGGATGTTGCAAAACTGAAGTTCCATAAAGAGGCAGAGCTTGACGGGGGGCGGCTCCTGCTTGCAGCAGCAGACTTTGGCGCAAAACTCGAGCCAGGCGAGTCGCTCTGGCTTGTTTATAAAAAACCTGCTGCTAATGCGCGGCAAATGCTAAGCAGCCTGCCTGCATTGCTCGAGGCGCTTATAAAATGCCTGTAAAACGAGTTAGATAATTCAGCCGAAAAGATGCACCCAATAGGTTGTGTCATGAACCTTAAGGCAGGCAGCCCCAGTTTTGGTATAGTTCGTACTCATCGCGTTTTGCCAGTGGGCGGGCGATTCCATAAAGCCTAAAACTGCCTCTTGTGCAGTAGAAAGAAGCCCTGTGCCATACGCAATGTTTTCGCCGAAAATATTTGGGTCAAGCGAGTTTGGTGCGCTCCCGTCAGGCCTTGTGTGGCTAAAATGCGTTGTAAGCTCATATGCGCGGATTCTAGCTGCATCCATAAGAGCGGAAGAAACCGAAAGTTTGCTTGAGCCAGCCTGCTTTCGATAGTCGTTTATGAGCGAAATAAACTTTTCCGCCTGGTTCTCGCTTAAGTCGCCGTAAATTGGCTCCGGGCTTTCAAGAACATCAAATCTTTTAAAGTATTTGCTATATGCGTAAGCCGGCATCCCATTGTATAAAAGTGCAGTCCACTTCCCGTATGTTC
This sequence comes from uncultured Oscillospiraceae bacterium, assembly GCA_964461335.1. Classification (GTDB taxonomy): domain Bacteria; phylum Bacillota; class Clostridia; order Christensenellales; family CAG-138; genus JAKJBL01. Next base: position 1,578 of record CAYWTY010000019.1, on the reverse strand, counting down.
CAAGCACAGCTAAAGAAGCGCCCTTCTTTAGGGTTGCAAGCCTTTTTGAGCCGCACCGCGGGCTGCTCCTTAAGGTGACCTTTTGCTTGGCTTTTGCATATTGGGTAGCTAAGCATTGCTCTGTTTTTGCCTCTTTCAAGGCTTTGCTGCTTATATAGGCAGGGTTTTCGTTATAAACTACTTCTATCCACCCATCGTAAATTGAGCGCGCTTCAAATAAATCACCCTTTTTGAACTTGGCGAGCTTTGAAAAACTCTTGCCAGGGCCGCTTCTTGCATATACGCTTGAAGTTACCTCAAAATAGGTGCCAGGTGCGTATTGTTCTATGCTTTGAGCATATGCAGTTGCAGCTGCAGCAAGGCAAAAAAGCAGCGCAAGGCATACTGTAAGCCGCTTATATATTCGTCGCATAACTCCTCCTTAACTTTTAGAGCTTAACTTTAAATGAATAGCGTTTGCTGCGCGCTTTCCTGCACCCATTGCTAAAATTACAGTAGCTGCACCTGTTACTGCATCTCCGCCTGCGTATACAAAGGGCTTAGATGTTTCCATGCTTTCTTCGTCTACTATAAGCCCGCCCCACTCGTGTGCTTTTAACCCGGGAGTTGTGTTTTTTATAAGCGGGTTTGGTGAGTTGCCTATTGCCATAATTACTGTTTCCACCTCAAGGAGGAAGGCTGAGTTAGGCTTTGGCACAGGCCGCCGTCTGCCTGAAGCATCCGGCTCGCCAAGCGTCATTTCAATACACTCAAGGCCTCTGACGCTGCCTAAGTTATTGCCGAGTATTTTTGTAGGGCAGCAAAGTGTTTTAAAGATTATTCCCTCTTCTTTTGCATGGTGTACTTCCTCAATTCGCGCAGGCATCTCTGCTTCACTTCGCCTGTAAACTATATAAACTGTTTCTGCGCCAAGCCTTAAGCAGCAGCGGGCTGCATCCATTGCAACATTGCCTCCGCCTATAACTGCAGCGCGCTTTCCTACATATACTGGCGTATCCGAATTTGGGAAGTCATAAGCCTTCATGAGGTTTACGCGCGTTAAGAACTCGTTAGCTGAATATACGGAGTTTAGGTTTTCTCCGGGGATTTTCATAAAGTTTGGGAGCCCTGCGCCTGTGCCAACAAAAACTGCTTTATAGCCTTCTTCCTCCATAAGCTCATCAAGGCTTATTGCGCGGCCTATAACTGCATTTGTTTCTATTTTTACGCCAAGGCGTTTTACAGCTTCAATTTCTTTTTTAACAAGCGCCTTAGGCAGCCGAAATTCAGGTATGCCGTAAACGAGTACACCGCCCGGCTTATGGAGCGCTTCAAAAATAGTTACAGCATAGCCAAGCTTTGCAAGGTCCCCTGCACACACAAGCCCAGCTGGGCCAGAGCCTATTACAGCAACCTTTTTGCCTGTGCATTCAAGCTTTTCACTTTCTTCTGCATGTGCGTTTTCTATTGCATAATCTGCGGCAAAGCGCTCAAGCCTGCCTATTGCAACAGGCTCACCCTTTTTAGCAAGCACGCAAAGCGCCTCGCATTGGGTTTCCTGGGGGCAGACTCTGCCGCAAATTGCGGGCAGGCTGTTTG
>CAYWTY010000018.1:13371-28972 GCA_964461335.1 uncultured Oscillospiraceae bacterium | reverse complement strand
CATGACAGCTTTCCTTGCACAGATGTGTAACCTATGTTTGACGCCGCTACAAAACTGCAAAAAGAAATTATGGATGCCTGTTGATTTTAGGCACCCATAAGCTCAAATTCTATGCTTTATTCTAATTAACCCTTTAGCAGTGTAATCTGCTCTGCAAAACTCATATCGAGCATCCGTTTAGTAAATTCGCGCCTGAACAGGCTGCTCATTGGGGCGCGGTCGTGTATTATTTTAACAGATTGCGCAAACATCGGAGCTGCTGAAATAATTTTCATTTTTTCTGAACCTACAGCTTCCGGGCATTCAACTGTATCTGTAGAAAGCAAGAACTCAATTGGGCTTTTTTCTATACGCTTTATGCCTTCTCCGTTAAGCACATTATGGGAGAGCGCAGCATAAATACGCTTTGCGCCCTTATCCTTCAGGCCGTGGGCAACATCAATAAGAGTTCCCCCGGAAATTGAGAAATCATCGACAATTACACAATCCTTACCCTTAACATCACCTATAATTTCGAGTATCTTGGCATTTTCGTCATGGCCTGAGCGCATTTTATCCCCGATTGCAACAGGTGTGCCAAGCTCGCTTGCAAACTGCCTAGCCCGCTTTGCAAAGCCTGCATCAGGGGAAACCACCACCAGGTTTTCGTTTACAAGGTTCATGCGGCGCAAGCATTCACATAGAAGTGATTGCGCATAGAGGTGATCCACAGGCTTTTTAAAGAAGCCCTGTACTTGCGGGCTGTGCAAATCCATCGTGATTACCCGGTCTGCACCTGCAAGCTCAATGCATTCCGCGCATACGCGTGCGCGGATAGAGACACGCGGCTCATCTTTTTTGTCGCCCTTTGCATAGCTAAAGTAAGGAATTATTGCAGTGACCGAGTCTGCGCTCGCACGCCTGAATGCATCAATCCAAAAAAGAAGCTCAACGAACTCATCGTTGGGCTTTCTACTTATAGGTTGAACTATATAAACATCTTTATCACGAATAGATTCGTTAATACGTACAAAAATATTGCCTTCGGTGAATACAATTGTTTCAGCATCACCTAATTGTGTCCCAAGGTATGCGCACATCCTTTTGGCAAACGGTATGCCAGTGCGCCCAGCGAAAATTTTTATGGTACCCCAGCCCGAATTCATGCCCTACATACTTCCTTTCTTGCCTCTATGGCACGACCGTTAGTTATATTGTGCAAGTTCGCCTTCATATCCAAGAGTATTATAACAGAGTTGCTGCAAATCATCAAGGCAGAGGATTATTTAACATTATATAATTCTTTAACACATTTTGCGCTATGATGGTTAATAAAATACCTGTAACTTTTGCTTAAGCAGGCGTTATTCTGCCAGGCTGAGCCGGGCATGCAACCCTCCCTATTTGTTCCGTGATAATCGCTGCCGCTTGTTACAAGCAGCCCGTATTCTGAGGCAAGGCTAACGAAAAGTTCAGTCTGCCCCTTTGTTGAGGTTGGGTAAAACGCTTCAAGACCCATAAGGCCCTGCTTGGCCAATTGCTCAATTAACGTATGCGGGTTTACCTTAAGCTTACAGGGATGCGCAAGCACAGGTATGCCGCCTGCATCTCTAATCAAACCGATTACATGTGCAGGAGACGGGCGCTCAAGCTCGAAAAACCCAATTGTACCATGCCCGAGAAAATCTCTAAACGCCTCTGATATTGTTTTTGAATACCCTGCACTAACCAATGCTCGTGCAATATTCAACCTTGTTGTGCTGCCCAAAGACTCTTCAAAATACTCATATACATCAATCCTCTCATCTTTAAGGATTTTTAGTATTCTGGCATTTCTCTCATTACGCCGGCTTTCGGCCATAAGAAGTGCTGATTTCAAGGCGGAGTTCTCTATATCTACATCAAGCCCAAGAATATGCAGCTCAAAAGGGCTCTCGGTATCCATTTCAATTGAGGGTAAAACTAGGACTCCAAGCGCCTTACCTTCGCGTACTGCTTCGGGCACACCTACCATTGTATCATGGTCAGTCAGAGCAAACAGGCTGACCCCTGCTTCTGCAGCAAGGCGCACAACTTCTCTAGGTGTATCCGTGCCATCTGAATATATGCTGTGGCAATGCAGGTCCATTTTTGAGTTCATTTGCATTTTGCTAAAGCCTTCTCCATAAAACGCTCAACATCTACTACAGCGCGTGTATGCTTGGCTTCCCCTATAGGCCCCGCCTCATCAAACGCTTTTATGTTAAATTCAAGTGTACGGCCAGAAACGGATACTAGCTCAGCCTCTGCCCAAACTAATAACCCAATTGGCGTAGCAGCTGTATGTTGCATTTCTATGCTCGTGCCAACAGTAGTCTTCCCGGCTTCAAGTTTACCGCTTAGAGCTTCGCAGGCAGCCTGCTCCATAAGCGCTATTAGGCGTGGAGTAGAGAGCACATCCAAATTGCCGCTTCCCCAGACTTTCGCAGTACAGGTTTTATCAACAAAGAGTTCGACTTTTGCTTTCACACCTGTTCTAAGTTCCATTTTATTGCCCCCTTTCATATAAACGAGCCGCCCCTGCGCTGCAGAAAACGGCTCAGACTCTAACTATTTGAGCCTACTTTTAAGTATTCTCGCCTTCAGGTTCTCCGCTATGAGCATCCGTTATTAACTCTCCAACAGGAAGAGAAGTAGTGGTTTTACCAGAGCCATTGAACGTAACTTGCTCGCCCCTGTATAATTTTGCAAAAGTATCTCCATCGAGACGCTCATGTTCAACCAGTGCATTAGCCACCCGCTCAAGCGCCTCTAAGTCTTCTTCAATGCACTCAGCTGCGCGCTTATACTGCGCATCAAGGATACGGCGGATTTCAATATCTACTCTGCTTGCAACATCTTCAGAGAAGTTCCGTTGATGCCCCCAATCCTTAGCTATGAACACTTCAGTTGCGCCGCCTAAAAACATTGGGCCTACTGCTTCGGTCATCCCGTACTCAATTACCATCTTACGGGCAATTTCAGTTGCGCGCTGCAAATCGTTATGTGCACCCGTGCTTATGTCGCCAAGACGAATAGTTTCAGCTGCACGGCCTGCAAGGAGCATCGCAATTTGGTCTTCAAGCTTGCTCTTTGTAACATACATCATATCTTCTTTAGGTAAAGTCATTGTATAGCCGCCTGCAAGCCCGCGCGGTATAACCGAGACTTCATGCAGCGGGTCGCAGTTTGGAAGCTTAAGTGAGACTATGGCATGGCCGCTTTCATGGAAGGCTGTAATCCGCCTGTCTTTTTCTGTTATTACGCGGCTTCTCTTTTCCGGCCCTACAACAACGCGTGTAACTGCTTCTTCGAGTTCTTCCATTGAAATTTCTTTTTTGTGCACACGCGCAGTAAGTATGGCTGCCTCATTAAGTACATTTTCAAGGTCAGCCCCAGTAAACCCGGGCGTACGCTTTGCAAGCACTGCTAAGTCTACCTCTTTTGCAAGCGGTTTATTGCGCGAATGCACCTTAAGAATTGCCTCGCGCCCTTTAACATCAGGGTAATGGACTGTAATCTGCCTGTCAAACCTGCCGGGGCGTAAAAGCGCAGGGTCAAGAATATCAGGGCGGTTTGTTGCAGCAAGGACGATTATCCCCTCATTTGCAGCAAAGCCGTCCATTTCTACTAAGAGTTGGTTGAGCGTCTGCTCACGCTCGTCATGGCCGCCGCCCATACCCGCACCGCGCTGCCTGCCTACAGCATCTATTTCATCAATAAAGACAACTGCTGGTGTGCTCTTTTTAGCTGTGTTAAACAAATCGCGTACACGGCTTGCACCAACTCCAACAAACATTTCAACAAAATCGGAGCCTGAAATAGAGAAAAACGGAACCTTTGCCTCGCCTGCGACTGCTTTTGCAAGGAGCGTTTTACCAGTACCCGGCGGCCCCACAAGAAGAACACCCTTAGGTATGCGTGCGCCTATATCGTTAAAACGGCCAGGGTCACGCATGAACTCTACAACTTCTTTAAGTTCTTCCTTTTCTTCGTCAGCACCTGCAACATCATCAAATGTGATTTTATTTTGCCCTTCGGTTTGCAAACGCGCACGGGATTTGCCAAAGTTCATTACCTTGCTCCCGCCGCCTTGCTGCTGCATCATAAAGTAATAGAACAGCCCGAGCGCACCAAATATAAGCAGATAAGGCAGCATTGCCTCAAGGAAGGACGGCTCCCTTGGCAAGCTCGATTTATAATCGAAGGGATAGTCTGCGCTCGTAACCGAATCGACATTTAACTCGGGTTTGAGTTGTACAGCTATTACAGACATATCGCGGTCAAAGGTTTCAAGCGAAGGAATAATGACTGAAAAATCCGCTCTGTTGGGTAGCTGTTCTTTTGTATATGAGCTGCCATTATAAATCCCCGATAGTTCGCGAACAGTAACCTGTACTGCAGCGACCTTATCCTCACGTACAGCCTCTAAAAACTCGCTATACTCTAAAACCTCCGGGGAAGAGCCAACAGGGTCCAAGTTTGTAGCCATAAGGATTATGGCAATAAGTATAATTAAATAAATGATAGGCGTTCTAAAGCTTCTCTTCACGTAACAAATCCTCCTGAGGCTGCCGTCTTAGGCAGACACCCCGTAAACTGTATGCTAAACAGGCGTTCCTGCTGCCATTTGAATAGTTTATCATACGGGAATATCTCATTCAATCAAAGCTTGCACGAAAACCGCGCAAAAATGCGGCAGTTGTGTGAATTTAAGGTGTATACACCTCAGGCTTAAGCACACCCACATAAGAAAGATGGCGATATCTGCCAAAGTAGTCGAGCCCATAGCCGACAACAAATTTGTTGGGTATAATAAACCCGCAATAGTCAGGCGAAATAACGCATTCTCTCCGCTCGGGCTTATCGAGCAGGCAAACTATTTTCAAGCTGGCAGGGTTGCGTGAGCTTAGAAGCTGAGTCAAGTGATTAAGCGTAAGTCCGCTATCCATAATATCCTCAACAATGAGCACATGCTTATCGGTAATGCTGCAGTCAATATCCTTTGCAATACGCACTATGCCAGATGTCTTTGTACCGTCACCGTAACTGGATATCCCCATAAAATCCATTTGGCATTGTACTGAAAGAGAGCGTGCCAAATCAGAAAAGAATATTACAGCGCCCTTAAGAATGCAAATTAGGATGACCTCCTTGCCCGCATAGTCTCTCGAAATCTGTTCCCCGAGCTCCTTTATGCGAGCCTGTATAACATCGTTACCTAAAAGGATTTCTTCCATGTCTTCATAGAATTTTGCACACATCTGCCTGCCCCTTTCGTATTATCTTGTTTTTGTTGTTAAAACATGCAGCCTCACGGCTCATTTACTAAGAATTCAACACGCAAAATGCGCTTTGTTGTTTCGCGAACACGAAGGCTGTTTGAAATATTCCCACCTGGGAAGAACAATACCTCACTGCCTGAAGCAAGAAGAGGTAGCTCGCGTTTCTCTTTAGGTATTTTTTTATCTATTAAATATTCTTTAAGCTTGCGTGAACCTGGTGCGCCAAGAGGGTGAAACCGGTCGCCCGGCAAACGTCTTCGCAACATAATATCTGCGTATTTGCCGAGCTCATCTGCATCTATAAAAGCAATATTTGGGTCTTCATCCATAGAAAGCGACTCTGCCCAGCAAGCTATAAACCGCCCTTCTGGAGTTAGCATTTCCCCGGGAAATAAGAAGGGTTCTTCAAAAGGTTCAGTTTTATTTAAAGGCGCAGGCTCAATAATAAGCGCATCATAGCTTATTCTTGCCTGCATCCTTCTTGGAAGCGCCCTTATTGCGCCTGTTTTAGCTTTAAGAAGCACGCATACGCTTTCAATTCCACCGCGCTGCAAATTGTAAAGCGCGCCCTTTTTCATAAGTGCCAGCCGCACAGAACGGTTTCTTAGAGAGTTAGAAAGTGCAGCAAGTTTAATGCGGTTATAGCCTCCGGCCGGCAGCTCTGCCTCTAATAGCGCACATTCTGCAAGCTGCTCTAAATATTCTTCATCTTCTCTAATCAACTCTGCCATAGCGCAAATGCTTTCAACAATGGATGGGTTGTATTCGCGCTTTAACATCGGCAAGAGCTCAAGGCGGAGCCTGTTGCGCAAACAGCATGGTTCAAGATTAGTTTCATCGACACGAAACGTTAAGTTATTCTGGGTTAAATACTCCATAATTTCGCTTTGCGGCGTAGAAATAAGCGGGCGAAGGATTACGCCCGAACGAGGTCGCATCCCGCAAAGCCCGGTTAAACCTGTGCCTCTTAGCAAGTTCATAAGTACTGTTTCAGCCTGGTCGCCCATATGGTGCGCAGTTAAAATAAAGCTTGCACCCGATTCCAGAAGCGCACGCTCAAAAAAGGAGTACCTGGCATTTCGAGCAGCCTCTTCAAGCGTTGTTTTAGTGTTGGCTGACAATTTTGGCACATCTATATGTTCTTCAAACAAAGGAACACTAAGCCCAAGGCATAAGGCGCGCACAAAAGCCAAATCCTCATCAGCGCTTTTCCTTATTCCATGGTGCAGATGTGCCGCATACAACGCATCAACATGCCCCTGTGCTTTCAACTCAAGAAGAATATGCAGCAAAGCAACAGAGTCAGGCCCGCCTGAAACTCCAACTAGAAAACTTCTTCTTTCATTTCCACAGAATTTATTTATTAGAGCTGCTGCCCTTTTTACACAAGTTGCCTGTTCCATATACGAATAATGATACGCTCTGGCTATGCTTTTGGCAAGCCTAGAGCAGTTTTAGCAACCTTTAAAGCGCCGCCCTTTATGGGGGGGGGTAAAGCCCCGTGTTCAAATTGGCTTATCTTCCTCCCATCCCCTGCTCATAGCCATCTGCGCGCACATACTCGCCCTTTTCCTCGGACCTTTTTACAGCCATTTTGTTGCGGCTTAGCAAGCGCACAATATTGTATACATCAATCCAGATTTGGTTTACGCCGTTAATCTGGCTTGCATCGAAAATAAGCTGAAGGCCGAAGTGTAAGTGGGGGACCTTAATGTTGTTGACATTCTCTTTTGTGCTGTAGCCGGTCATACCTAAATAGCCTATGACATCGCCTGCATAGACTTCATCGCCCTTTTGAAGCGACTTATTATACGGGTGGTCTTTGCGAAGGTGCGCATAGTAATAATAACGAAGGCCATCGTGGCTGCGGATGCCAATTCGCCAGCCCCCGTACCTATTCCACCCAAGCTCTTGCACCATGCCCCCCTCAACTGCAATTATAGGGGTACCTATTGAACCCATGAGGTCGTTTCCAAGGTGCAGCCGCCTATAACCATATGAACGCGGGTTCCCAAAATCATCAGAATGCCCGTAATTGTACCCACGCGCAATAGGTGAATAGACCTTTAACCCATACTTGGTACCCGGCTTGCCGCCCTCGTCAAGTACTTCAGATTCCCCAACAAACCCGCCAAGCACAGCATTATAAGCTTCCTCGAAATACTTGTAATGTCGAAGGTCTTCTGTTATTGAGTTAAGCGCCTCCCCTGCCCGAAGGCGTTCAACTAATTTATCCATTGTTGAATTGCGGCCTGAGCCTTTAAACACACCGCCGCTTTTAGCTGCTGTATACGCAAGGAGTTCAACCCAGTTAAGCTTTACAGCCTCATCTGATTTATGGGATTTTATATCATATTCAAGCGCCTGCTCAAGAACAGCAAGCGGAACTTTAAAATCCACCCACCGGATATACCCGGGTTTTTCTTCTTCTAAAGCAATAGATGCTGGTGCTTCCTGATATCGTGGGGGGCCAAGCAGCGCATATACTGTAGCTGCACCAAGTATTATGGCAATTGCACAAAGGCGCAAGAAGATGCGTCTAACAGATAAACGGATTAGTATGGATTTGATTTTTTTAAACAATTATGCCACCCGCCTCTTTATGTTCCTATTCGGAAGATATGAGCGCGGAGGCTTAAGAATGATTCTATGAAAGTGCTATTGATGCAAGAATTAAGCCGAAAAACAAAAGAGCAAGAATTAGCGCCAAAACTGCACAGATTCTTTTTTTCATTATAATCTATTTCTCCTTAAACACCACAGTGCCCCTGCCCGTTTCCACACGCAGTTCCGGCGTGCAATAGCCTTTAAGCATTATATCCTCATGTTGAGCCATAATGAAAAGTCCTGCTCCATTTTCGCCCCCTTTAGCCTCTATTCTTGCGCCTGCAGAAGCTTTAATAGAGTCGACCTTTGCTGCATTGTGTTCGCCAGTATTTTCTGCATGGAACAGCGCCCCTTCCCCCAAAACAAGCGCGCCGTCTGTTTTTACAGCATTATAGCCCTCTGCTGAGCACAAAACCTCAGCATTCTTATATAGAGTTAAGCCATCTCTGCCAAGACTTAGAGCAGCTAAGGCTGCTTTGGAATTTAGCCTTGCGTTTTGCATAACTTCAAGCCCTAAGGCAGTAAGCCCGGAACCTTCTTCTGACTCAAGCACCAAGTCGCTGTTTTCTAAAACCTTTACTTCCCCTGCAGCTTGGATTGCGTGAGCCTTGCCTTTTATCACAACCCCTGTGCACATAAGGCTGCCGCTTCCAAGCATGCCAATGCCTGTTTCGTCAGCTTCGATATTTATATTTGTAAGCGTAATAAAGGAGCCTTCATCAAGGCGAATTAAACAGGGCGCGCTGCCATAGAGCGTATACCCTCCGCCATTTAGCTCAAGAGGTGTGCGTGAACTAAAAAGCTTTAGCATCCTGCCTTTTAAATCTATATTTGCTGCAAGCTCAGCCTTACTTTCAGTTGAGCTAAAAAACTCTTCAAGCTCATAAGCATTTGCAATTATTTTGGGTGCAACAGCTAAAGAGGTATCATAATAAAGTTCGTGCTTTGCACTGCAGCCATTTAGCAGCAGGCAGCATATGAACAAAAACATACTAAGTTTTTTTAATCTCTTAACTGCGCAGCAATTCATATTTGGTATTGTAGCACATGGGATTTTTATGTACCAGCACACAAGGAGGAAAAAGCGCCAAATAATTATTGCCCCGGTGAATTTCATCGGGGCAATCGTTTTTAGTTTAGCCTTTAATACATGCCGGGCGCTCCGCCCATGCCAGCAGGAACTGCGGGCTCAGGAGCAGGAATATCAGTAACCAGGCTCTCAGTTGTGAGCACCATTGCTGCTATTGAAGCTGCGTTTTGCAGTGCGCTCCTTGCAACCTTTGTCGGGTCGATGATGCCCTTTTCTTCCATCATGCAGTATTCATCCTTTGCTGCATCATAGCCATAACCGGGCTTTCCGGCAGTTTTGACATTTTCAACAATAACCGAACCCTCACGGCCAGCGTTAATCGCGATTTGGCGCAGGGGCTCTTCGAGCGCACGCACAACAATAGCAATGCCTGTCTTCTCATCGCCTGTTGCGTCTAAGGCAAGCGCATTCACACCCTCGAGCACATTAAGAAGCGCAACTCCGCCACCAGGTACAATGCCTTCTTCAACTGCTGCACGTGTTGCGTTAAGCGCGTCTTCAATGCGCAGCTTAATTTCCTTCATTTCGATTTCAGTTGCAGCGCCAACAGAAATAACAGCTACTCCGCCTGCAAGTTTGGCAAGGCGCTCCTGGAGCTTTTCTTTATCATAATCAGATGTGGTATCCTCGATTTGCGCCTTAATGGAATTGATGCGTGCCTTAATCTCGGAGGGTTCACCAATGCCTTCAACGATTGTGGTGTTTTCCTTATCAACCTTAACTTGGCGCGCAGAGCCGAGCTGAGAAATTGTGGTTTCTTTAAGGTCCATACCGAGCTCATCGGAAATTACCTGGCCGCCTGTAAGGATTGCGATATCCTGCAGCATCGCCTTACGCCTGTCGCCAAAGCCCGGGGCTTTAACTGCAACACATGTAAATGTGCCGCGAAGCTTGTTGACTACTATCGTTGCAAGCGCTTCACCCTCAACATCCTCTGCAATAATAAGCAGCTTGCGACCCTGCTGTACGACCTGCTCAAGAATGGGCAGAATCTCTTGAATGTTTGAAATCTTCTTCTCTGTAATAAGTATAAGGGGGTTGTCGAGCACAGCCTCCATTTTTTCTGTATCTGTTACCATGTAGGCTGAGGCATATCCGCGGTCAAACTGCATACCTTCCACTATGTTGAGCTCGGTCTTCATGGTTTTGCTTTCTTCAACAGTTATAACGCCGTCATTGCCGACCTTCTCCATAGCATCAGAGATTAAGGCGCCTATATTCTCATCCCCTGCAGAAATTGAGGCAACCTGTGCAATTGCCTGCTTGCTGCTTACAGGCTTTGAAAGATCCTGAAGCTCTTTAACTGCTTCAGCTACTGCAGCTTCAATGCCGCGTTTTAGCGCCATAGGGTTTGCACCTGCAGCAACGTTTTTAAGCCCTTCGCGTACAATCGCCTGTGCGAGAAGGGTTGCAGTTGTTGTGCCGTCGCCTGCAACGTCATTTGTTTTTGTTGCTACTTCTTTTATAAGCTGTGCACCCATGTTTTCAAATGGGTCTTCAAGCTCGATTTCTTTTGCAATTACGACTCCGTCATTTGTAATTAATGGCGCCCCGAATTTCTTATCAAGCACCACATTACGGCCCTTTGGCCCAAGGGTAATTTTTACTGTATCAGCGAGCTGGTTCATGCCACGTTCAAGAGCGCGGCGTGCTTCCTCACCGTATTTTAACTGCTTAGCCATACTTTTTCTCTCCTTCCGCTATGCGTATTCTTATTCTACAACTGCCAGAATATCGTTCTGGCGCACAATGATGTATTCCTCGCCGTCGAGTTTTACCTCTGTACCAGCATATTTGGAATATATCACCCTGTCGCCCGCTTTGACATACATGGTTATTTCCTTGCCGTCAACCGTCCCTCCTGGGCCGACCTCCAAAACCTGTGCCATCTGGGGCTTTTCCTTTGCTGTGCCTGGCAGTACAATACCGCTTTTTGTTGTCTCCTCGCTCTCAAGGCTCTTGATAACGACTCGATCTGCTAAAGGCTTGAGTTTCATAATCCATACCTCCTTGATATGTTATTAAATGATTACTTAGTAGTATTGTTAGCACTCACTTTGATTGAGTGCTAACAATACTATAATAATTGATGTTCGCAATGCCTGCAAGCGCAAGTAAATGGCAAATGCAGGTAATATGCATTATCAGAGAATATTATCTCATTTATGCTCGCTAAATATTCATTTTCCTCTTCTTTTCACCCAAAGTTATATTTACTATGCATTTAACTAAGCCGCCATGAGCGCATAATGTTAGTTTAACCAAAGCACAGACCGAATATCTTAAACTTGCGCTTCTTGCTTGTACGCGCACCAAAGCATACAATAGCCTTATACAGCTCATGAACTTAAAGCCTGCTTAACTGATTTAAAGGAGAACTCATGTATGAAGCCTTACATTCTTGCGCTGGATCAAGGCACGACTAGCTCGCGTGCTGTGCTCTTTAACAACAAAGGGAAACCAGTTTCAATTGCACAGCATGAGTTTAAGCAGCATTATACTAACCTAGGTTGGGTGGAGCACGACCCTGAAGAGCTTCTCTTAAGCCAAATAAAGGCTGCTTCGGATGTACTTCTCTTAAGCAAGGTAAACCCAGCTGATATAGCTGCAATAGGGATTGCGAACCAGCGCGAAACAACGCTGGTTTGGGAACGAAAAACAGGGAAGCCAATTTGCAATGCCATAGTCTGGCAATGCAGACGTACTGCTAAGTTATGCGAAGAACTAAAAGCGCAGGGGCTTGAAGATTATATAACCGAGAAAACAGGTCTTTTAATTGACGCCTACTTTTCAGGCACAAAGCTCCAGTGGATTTTAGACAATATTCCAAGCGCAAGGTTTAGGGCAGAACAGGGCGAGCTTTTATTCGGCACAGTTGACTCGTTTTTAATCTGGCACTTAACCAATGGGAAAGCGCATGTAACTGATTATTCGAATGCGTCAAGAACAATGCTTTTTGATATTAATAGGCTCTGTTGGGACAACAACCTGCTAAAAGCTATGGATATTCCCAAAGCGCTCCTCCCCACCCCATGCCCAAGCAGCCAAGTATACGGATCAGTCGCGAAAAATATAAAAGGGCTTGAGGCACTTGAAGGTATACCTATTGCTGCAGCTTTGGGCGACCAGCAGGCTGCCTTGTTCGGTCAGGCTTGCTTAAGTGCGGGGCAGGCAAAAAACACTTATGGAACAGGCTGCTTTTTAATGATGCATACAGGTGATAAGCCTGTTAGAAGCAAAAACCGCCTCTTAACTACAATAGCATGGGGGCTTTGTGAAAAAAAGGCGGAGTATGCACTTGAAGGAAGCGTTTTCAACGCAGGCAGTATAATTAAATGGCTTCGAGATGACTTAGGCATAATAGAGCATGCAGCTGATATAAGCACACTCGCAGAAAGTGTGCCTGATGCGCTTGGGGCATATCTTGTGCCTGCTTTTACAGGGCTTGGCGCACCTTATTGGGATATGTATGCACGCGGAGCGCTTGTAGGGCTTACAAGAGGCTTTTCACGCGCGCATTTTGCCCGCGCAGCGCTTGAGGCAATTGCATTTCAGGTTTCTGACCTTGCTCTCGCAATACAAGCAGATACAGGCCTAACGCTTACTGAGCTTAAAGCAGATGGAGGCGCCTCTGTCTCAGATGTGCTTATGCAGTTTCAGTTAGATCTGCTTGGCTGCAGCATACATAGACCAAGCTGCATTGAAAGCACAGCGCTTGGGGCAGCATATTCAGCAGGGCTTGCCATGGGAATATGGCGCAACAAAAGCGAAATTGCAGCTAAGTACGAGTCAAACCGTATATTTGTTCCGCAAATGTCTGAGGCAGAACGTGAGGCAAAAAAAGCAGGCTGGAGCTGCGCTGTACAACGGGCTTTGAACTGGTCACAAACCTAAGGAAATTAATAAAGTTAAACTTGTATTCTTCATAATAACACTTATTTATATTTATCAGTTGACAGCCGCACACAACCGTCATATAATCAACAACATATAATTTCGCAATGAAGGGGACTGTTGGGAGAACACCTTTAAGAGAGCCGCCGGTAGGTGCAAGGCGGTAAGGCAAACGCCCGAACTATCACCCCTGAGCAGCTAACCAAAAGCAGATGCAAGTAGGCTTAGCCGGCACGCCCCTCCGTTATATGGGGGCAGGGCATGATAGTGTCCTTTGAGTTGGCGCAGATTTGCGCAAACGGAGTGGTACCGCGAAAGCAACGCTTTCGTCTCTGTATGAGACGAAAGCGTTTTTTATTTTACGGAGGTGGTCGCTTTGACATTTTACGCTAAGGTTCCAACACATAAACCAAAAGGAGAAAGGAAGGTACTACATGACTGAGCAGCTTATGGAAATCGGCATTCGCCTTAGGGCATTGCGTGAAATCTCCGCAATTTCACCTGAGGACATGGCAAAAGCAGTTAAAATTCCGCTTGAGGAGTATGAAAGGCATGAAAGAGGAGAAAAGGATTTTTCCTTTAGCTTTCTCTTCAACGCAGCACGTGTTCTCGATGTTGAGGTCATGGATATTATGAGCGGAACAAGCCCGAAGCTTTCTTCGTGCTCAATTGTACGCGCTGGGTGCGGGTTTAAGGTTGAACGCAACAAGGCCTACACATATATGGCGCTCGCGCACACTTTTAACGAAAAACGCGCAGAGCCCTTCCTCGTAACAGTTCTGCCAGGGGTAATGCCCGAGCTTTCAACCCATGACGGGCAGGAGTTTCAGTACCTGCTCGAGGGCGAAGCATGCATGGTGATAGGTGAAAACACTTATACGCTTTACCCCGGAGATTCGGTCTATTTTGATTCGTCTGTTCCGCATTCGCTGGGCGCTCGAAATGGTGAGCGTGCGCATTTCCTCGCGGTAGTAATAAAATAAGCCTGTAAGAAGAAAGGAGCGTTTCTTTTGAAACTGCTTGATAAATACTGCAATGCAGTAGAATACAAATCCCATAAAGAGTTTTACAATAACTTCTGCCTTAATGAACCTGCTGATTTCAACTTTGGGTTTGATATTATTGATGAACTGGCGCTGATGCACCCCAAAAAGCGCGCAATGCTATGGGTAAGCGCTGAAAACGAAGAACGCGAATTTACCTTTAAAGAGCTTAGCGACTTAAGCAACCGTGCAGCAAATGCGCTTTTAACGCTTGGCATAAAAAAAGGGGATATTGTTCTGCTCGCGTTAAAGCGCCATTATCAGTACTGGTACATAATGCTCGGCATGCATAAGCTTGGCGCAATCCCCATCCCTGTTACGCATATGCTCACAGCCCGAGATTATTCTTATCGTTTTAACGCTTCAAACGCATGTATGGCAATAACAACGCTTGAAGATGATGTGCCAAAACAGCTCAAGGAGGCAGTAAAGGAGTCCCCCTCTGTTGAGCTACTTGCAGCTGTGCGTTCGCCGCAAATGAAAGATGCGCCCCTTCCTGAAGGGTTTCTTGATTTTGATGCGCTTGTTGAAGCTGCCTCCCCTACATTCAGCCGCCCTGAAGATGCTGCATGCGGTAAAGATTTAATGATGCTCTACTTTACCTCAGGCACAACTGGCTACCCCAAAATGGTGGCGCATGATTTTCTATACCCGTTTGGGCATATTTCTACTGCGCAGTACTGGCATTGCGTTGAACCGGACGGTTTGCATTTTACGATTTCGGACAGCGGCTGGGCAAAGGCTGCCTGGGGGAAAATGTACGGCCAATGGATGTGCGAGAGCGCAATCCTCGTTTATGATTTTCAACGGTTTTGTGCTGCAGATATTTTAAGCAAGCTCCAAAAATATCACGTTACAACTTTTTGCGCGCCCCCTACAATGTACCGCTATATTATAAGGGAGCCGCTTGAAGATTATGAGCTAAGCTGCCTTAAACATGTTTCAACAGCAGGGGAAGCGCTAAACCCAGAGGTGTTTGAACAATTTAAGTCAAAAGTCGGGCTTGAAATCTATGAAGGTTTTGGTCAGACTGAGACAACGCTGCTCTTAGCAACATTTCCGTTTATGAAGGTTCGTACAGGCTCCATGGGCCTGCCTGCGCCCGGGTACAAGGTATGCCTGCTAAATGCAGACGGCAACCCGGTCACACTCGGTGAAACTGGCGAAATCTGTATAGATACGCGTGAAGGCAAACCGCCGGGCATGTTCATGGGGTACTATAAAGATGAAAAGCGCACTGCAAAAGTTTGGCATGACGGTTGGTATCACACAGGTGATACTGCCTGGCAGGATGGTAAAGGCTATTTATGGTATGTTGGCCGTATGGATGATGTAATTAAAAGCTCTGGTTACAGGATAGGGCCATTTGAGGTTGAAAGCGCGCTTATGGAACACCCTGCAGTGCTTGAATGTGCTGTTACCCCTGTGCCGGACCCTGAGCGAGGGCAGTCCATAAAGGCGACAATCGTGCTTGCAAAAGAATATGCGCCAAGCGAAGAGCTGATTAAAGAGTTGCAGGTATATGTGAAAAGGGCAACTGCTCCATATAAATATCCAAGGGTAATTGAATTTACGGATTCCTTGCCTAAAACAGTAAGCGGAAAAATCAAGCGTGCTGTAATTCGTGAAAGGGACAGGCTTGCGTATGAAAACCTAAGCTGACCAAACCTTGAATTGAAAAAAAC
>CAYWTY010000018.1:0-13361 GCA_964461335.1 uncultured Oscillospiraceae bacterium | reverse complement strand
TATTGTTTCGTCCGCTTCGCGGCCTCAACTGGCTGAAGCCATAAAAATATTTGCTGTGCTGTAAAACTATTTCAGCACAGCATTTTATGTTGTGAATACTAAATCGCAGCTGTTTTTAATATTGTATTGCTCAAAATACCTGGTTTCGGCAGGAATCCACTCGCTTATAAAGCGGCCAAGCTTCTCGTAAGAACGCCTTTTTATACGCAAAAGCTGTTCTTCTTTAGAACATTCGAGAAATACTTTTAAATCGTAGAGCGATGAATACTTTGGGTGCAGGCAATATGAACCTTCAACAATGATTAGCTTATCCGGCAAAATATCTACCTGCTGTGCATACTCGCCTTTTGAACAATTAAATGGCCTGTAACTGAATTTCTCAAAGCATTTAATTTTCGGGGCAACAAGTGTGCCAAACCGCTCAAGGTCAATATTTGCATCAAGAGGAAAAGGCATTTGCTGCGCTTTGGGGAGGAAGAAATGATCCATGGGTATTATGCTGCAGTTTTCATATACTGAGGCAAGAAGGCTTGCAAGCGTGCTCTTTCCAGAACCGCAGTTGCCGTCTATTCCTATTATTGTTGTTTTGCCAAGCGACAAACGTTTATCAATGGCTGCAAATAAAGGCATAAAGTTTGCGTATCTTTCCAATAGCAGCCTATATGCTGGCTTGTAGCGCTCCCTATAAGCTATACTGTGAGAAATTATCGGCATTTTGGCAGACCGCCATTTATCAAGGAAGCGATTTAGTTCCTCAAGTGTAAATGGCGCGCCCTTTTCAGATATTTTAATTAACTGCAAAAGTTTTGGCTCGAATAACTCAAAACTCCCTTTTGCGCTCTTTGCACTAAGGAGAAAGCTCTTATATAAAGTTAGCGCACAAATGCCCTGAGCTTTTGCAGCAGCAAGATGCACACGGCTCATACCGCCCCCTATATAGTCATTAAGCGGTTCGTCATTACAAGCTGCTTCGTATTGAGCGCTAAGGTGTTCAAAGCTTCCGCTCTCGCATGTAGTTAAATGGCCTGGGCCAAATTCGCCTTGGTATAAAAGCTTAACTGCATCCTGACTTTGCATATATGGGTAGCGGGCAAAATGCGCGCTTAAAAGCGCCTTTAAATCATCCATAGTACAAATATAGCATAAATAACCACACCATACTAATTTTGTGGGGCTCATATTCTGCCTTGCTGCTTTGCGATTAACATGTGCTGCGTGGTATAATGGTTGAAACGTCTTTTGGAGGAACCCTTTTTGCGGCGGACATGTTTTTTTAAACGGGCAGGCGCATTTATACTTTGCACAATTCTATGCTTTATGAGCTTTGGATGCACTGCGCTTACAGCGCTTTCCGAAACAAGTGGAAGCATTATTATAAACGAAGTAGTCACATCCAACTCGCACTCACTTGTGGATGAACTCATAGGCTCGCCTGATTGGGTTGAGCTATATAACAGTTCACCCTATACAATAAGCCTTTCCGGGTATGGGCTTAGCGATAACATCCGAGAGCCGCGCAAGTGGGCCTTCCCGGACATCAGCCTTACCTCAGGCGAATACATTATTATATATGCAGCCTCTTATAACGGTGACCTTCCAGAAGGCAAATACTGCGCCGGGTTCGGGCTCTCTAAAGCAGGCGAAAGCCTATACCTGACTGACCGCTCACTCAATATTCTCGACCAGGTTGATATCCCCCCCCTATATCAGGATATATCCTACGCAAGGGATGCTTCAGGCAAGTTCGGCTACTGCGCTCTTCCAACCCCGGGCAGCAAAAACAGCGACAAAATTGTTGAGTCAATTGCAGATATTTCTTATGCTTCAGGCGAAGCATCACTCATATTAAGCGAAGCAGTTTTGAACAACCAAAGCGGGCTTAAGGCTGCAGACGGCAGGTGTTACCCATGGGCAGAACTCCATAACAATACATCCCAAGTGCTTCCGCTCGCAGAATACTGGCTTTCAGACAACCCAGAGAACTTTATGAAATGGCAGCTGCCTGACTATTCGCTTCAGCCAGGGCAGCGGATTTTAGTTTTTTTCTCCGGTAAAAGCAGCAAAAGCGGCGAGCTCAATGCTAACTTTCGCATTAGCGAAGAAGATACAGCGCTCTTCCTAAGCAATGGGCTCGGAACAGTTATAGGCGAACTTTCGTGGGAAGCTCCTGCAGCAGGGAATGTTGCGGTTGTTTATACCTTAGATGAAAATAAATACACCGCCTTCCCCACCCCGGGCGCGCAAAACGATGAGCGCAGGTTTTCCAGCATGCTACCTTCAATAATGGAGCAAAGCGACCCTGTTATCCTAAACGAAGTACTCCCAAATAATCGTTACAGCGCTATTGACAGTGATGGCGACAGGCCTGAGTGGGCAGAAATCTATAACCGCTCTCAAGAAGCAGTGCCGCTTCTTGGTTACTATCTTTCTGATGATGAAGACAGGCTGACGAAATGGGAACTTCCTGATATTCAACTTGGCGCAGGCGAGTACCTTTTAGTATTCTTATCCGGTAAGGACAGGCGCGAAGGTGAGCTTCATGCATCATTTGGCCTTTCCAAGCGTGATTCGGATCTGTTTTTAACAAACCTCGACGGGCTGCGCTATGACAGACTGCCCTTGCCTAATGAACTTGGCAAAAACATCTCAATAGGCAGGGATTCTAACAATGAACTAAGATATTTCGCAGTACCTACACCTGGTGCAAAAAACGACAGCAAGGGCTTCGAAACTCCCATACTAGTGCCAAACAGGAATCCTGATGGTGTTATTATAAGTGAGGTCTCTGCAGTTAACACGCCAAAAAGCAAAAAGCGTGACTGGGTTGAGTTTTACAACCCTACAAACAGCGAAAAAAGCCTTGCCGGCTGGTATATAAGCGATGATGTTTCAACACCTGAAAAATACAAAATTAACGCGCTGACCATACCGCCAAAAGGCTACGCACTCTTGTACGCATCAAGCCGCTCTATTTTGCAAGGCGATAACACTGCAAAATTTGGGGTTTCAGCAAGCGGCGAAACACTGCTTTTAAGCGACTCAAAAGGCATAGTGCGCGACTGGTTTACTACAGGCGTTTTAAGACCTTCACTCACCTCAGGAAGAGATGAGCACAACCCTTCAGGTGAACGGGTATTTTTTGGGGCCCCAACCCCAGGCGCACAAAACTCGACAACTCATTATAGCGGATATGCAAGTGCACCTGTATTTAAGCAAACTGCGCTCTACTGCAATGAGCCCTTTTTGCTTGAAATGTCAACTTCAACTCCAGGGGGCAGCATATATTATTCGCTCGATGGCTCAAAACCCACAGAGGCATCAAACGAGTACACATCTCCAATAAAAATAAGCCAGAATACGCCTGTGCGCGCAATAACTTTTTCACAAGGGCTCATTAAAAGCGAAATAACAACAAGTACTTTCCTTTTTGAAACGCCACATACAGTGCCGGTTGTGTGCCTTAGCGGCGACCCGTCTGCAATAAGCTCTGTATATGCTGCAACTGAGCGCAGCCAAATTGTTGAGCGTGAAGGCTATATGGAGTATTATGAAACAGAGGGCTTGCTTGGCGCATCATTTCCATGCGGGCTTCGCGCCAACGGCTCATCCACACTCACCCTGCCGCAAAAATCGCTTGGCGTGTCCCTAAGGGGTGGATATGGGCGCAGTTCTGTAAATTATCCTTTCTTTGAAAACTATGATATAACCACATTTTCATCGCTTACGCTTAGAAGCGGCGGGCAGGATCGCCCAAGAGCGAGGCTTAGGGACTCGTTTTTTTCTTTGGCTGCTGAAGGGCTTTATATAGACAATATCGCGACAAAGCCTGTTGTTATGTACCTAAACGGAAGATATTGGGGCATATACGATTTGAACGAAAACCAAAATGAGGATTACCTTGAAAGCCATTATGGGGTAGACCCTGATAAAGTGGATATTATCCGCAGAAATGTGCAGGCGCTTGCAGGGCAAAACCAGGATTATAAGCGGGTACGTGCCTTTGGCAGGGGGAGGAACCTTGGAGACGATGCAACCTATGCGCAATATTGCGAATGGGTTGATATGGACTATCTTATTGATTATTTAATAACTCAAACCTATTTTGCAAACTCGGATATATTTAACCAAAAGTACTGGCGCTCTTGGGATTATAAAGTGAAATGGCGGCCAGTGCTCTATGATATGGACTTGGGGTTTTCAGGCAACAACCCGGCAAGAGACATTCTTTCAAGCTATTTCAATTACGAAGGCGTACCCTCACGCGATGGCAGCCTGACAAATATGGATTTATACTGCGGCCTGCCTGCAAATGCCGCATGGCGGGAGCGCTTCGTTAAGCGCTATGTTTATGTGGTTAACAACCACTATACTGCTGAACGCCTCACTAAGCTCCTTGACGAAGTTGCAGCAAAGCTAAAGCCTGAAATGAAGCGACATTTAGAGCGCTGGAGTACACATTCGTCTGTATCTGCTTGGGAGGCCTCTGTTAAAGAGTTACGCACCTGCCTTGAAAAACGCCCCCAATATGCGCTTAAGGCGCTTTCGCGTTATTTTAATGTATCTGATGCGAAGCTTGAAGAATATACGCGTGAAGCAACCAAACAGGCCGAGTCTCCATAGTTTTGCCTAAGGCATGCGCAATATCATTTATAGCTACCCTCCTACCTCATTTGTTAAAAAGGAAGTGCTTTCCATGGAGACTTTCCGCAGAATAGTAAAAGCGCTTAAGCAGTTGCCGGCAGGTATAATTAAAACGCTCAAAGCGCATAGAGCGGAGAACATTGGCATAAGTGAAGAATGCAAAGATACTAATATTAAACGCATATACTTTAGCACTCTCGCTGCTATTCCTGTACATATTCTTATTATACTTCAATTCATTTTTACTAAAACCCATGGCATGGCTTCAAGAGTAATGTGGCGAAGAGGCATAATACTTGCCCACAGCGCGCTCTTGATTTTTATGGCCTTGGTCTTCCTTATTACATCAAAAATAAAGCGATGCTGCAAACCTCCAGCTTTAGCCCCAGCCTTAACATACACATTTTCTGCTTTTGTGCTTCTTGCAGGCGCAGTTATTGTTGCAATCGACCAGCTTGTGCTCACAAGCATTACGCCATTTCTCATTGTATGCATTATTACAGGCACCCTTTACTATATCCGGCCCCCGTATAGCCTTGCACTCTATTTGTTTGCGTATTGCGCGTTCTGTTTCCTTATTAAAACAACTGTAACTTTGACTGATGTCTTGTTACTCAACCACAGAGCAAACGGGCTAACTGCAGCAGGGCTTGGGTTCCTCCTTTCTCTTTTGTTTTGGAGAGCTAACTCTATAAACATAAAACAACGCAGCCATATAAAAGCACAGCAAGCTGAACTTGAAAAGGCTAACAAAGCGCTTGAACATATGGCTTTTTCGGATAGTTTGACTGGGCTGCCAAATAGGCGCTTTTTTGATGAGGCTTTAAAGCGCGAGGCTGCAGCAATAGCGCGCAAAGGCCATGACTCAAGCCTAATTATCTTGGATTTGGACTATTTTAAGCAAATCAATGACACCTATGGCCACTATGTAGGTGATGCTGTATTAAAGCAGGTATCTGAACTATTTAAAAAAGCGCTTCGCTCAACTGACCTGTTATGCAGGCTTGGCGGGGAAGAATTCATCCTGTTGCTGCCCGAAACAAACATGCGAGGCGCACTTACAGCAGCCGAAAAACTTAGAAAACTGCTTGAGAACCACGTATTTCAAGCAGAAGGGGTTTCAATTCGAATTACTGCAAGCCTTGGTGTTATGGGGTTTACCCCAATGTCCCTAAATACCCCAAATTATTTTGCACCTGCAGATAAGGCGCTTTATATAGCAAAACAAAACGGAAGAAACCGGGTTGAAGCTGCCTTATAAATCATATTAAATGCATCAACCGAATATATTTCTCATAGCTTAATTTCCTTAAAGGCGGTAATTGCTATGCAGATTCATGTTGTAAAAAGCGGCGAATCGCTCGTAGAAATAGCGAATAGCTTTAATGTTTCACCTGCAAGAATAGTAACGGACAATGGCTTAGAAAACCAGGATGTGCTTGTTGTCGGCCAGGCGCTTATAATACAGTTCCCTGAAATTGTGCATACCGTTAAGCAGGGCGAAACCCTCACTTCAATTGCAAGAGAATATTCTACTAATGTGCTTACGCTGCTCCAGAACAACCCATATTTAATGACCTCCCCAGTCCTTTTTGAAGGAGAGCAGCTGACAATACGTTACAAAGGTGAAAAGCGCGGCATTACTTCAGTAAATGGCTATGCTTATACAAACATAGAGCAAAACGTGCTTCTTCGCGCAATTCCCTTTCTGACAAAGCTTACTATTTTCGGCTATGGGTTTACAGAAACAGGGGAACTGATTGGCGTTGATGACCAAGCGATGATTAATTTAGCCTACGAATACAAAGTGGCACCCATAATGCTACTTAGCGCAATAACTGAAGAAGGTAATTTTGACATTAGGCGGGCTGGCCGCATGTTCCATGATGTAAACCTTCAAAACACTGTAATTGACAATATTCTCGCTACAATGAAAGTAAAGGGGTATCTTGGGTTAGATATTGACTTCGAATATGTTATAGCAGAAGATGCGGAAGCATTTATTTCCTTTATTGAAAATGCCACTAAAAGGCTGAATGCGGAAGGCTTTACTGTAAACGTAGACCTTGCTCCAAAACTTTCTTCAGAACACCCGGGCTTGCTCTATGAAGCGCACAATTATGAGCGCATAGGAGCAATTGCAGATACGGTACTGCTTATGACGTATGAGTGGGGATACAGCCACGGGCCGCCTATGGCTGTTGCGCCTATAAATCAAGTTAAAAGGGTTGTAGCATATGCTGTAACCGTGATTCCTATTGAAAAGATTTATATGGGAATACCAAATTACGGGTATGTCTGGCGGCTGCCCTATGAACAGGGGATAACTGCGGGAACCTCCATTGGCAACCAGTTTGCGGTTGAGCTTGCAGCAGCGCATAATGCGCGAATAGAATTTGACGAAGTTGCAAAATCGCCCTTCTTTTCGTACACCGGGTTTGATGGCAGCCGAAACGAAGTATGGTTTGAAGATGTGCGCAGCATACAAGAAAAATGGGATGTGGTATCCCAAAACAATCTTCTTGGGGGCGGCTATTGGAACATTATGCGGCCGTTCGCCCAAAACTGGGCGCTTATTAACGCACTCTACAATATTTTGAAAATCGTAGCTTAAAGGTTGAAGAAATATCCAAGCAGGCATCTTAATAATGGTGCCTGCTTTTGCTTAAGCGTGGCATTAAAACCCATTGCAGTTATTACAAAAACCTAAACTACTTATGCTTGTGCAGCTTCATGCAATATTTTCGCGTACCGAAAAGTATATTAGCTAAAATATTACAAGAATATATGTTGACAACAAGAAAAAGCGATGATACACTCGTGATAATTAATAAACTTTATTAATTAATTCTTCTGAAAATCTTCAGACAGGCTGTGCTAATGAATAATGCTATAGGAAAACCCCAGGTGCTCAGGGAAGTGAATTTATCATTAATTCAAAAGCTGATATTTGATAATGGGCCTATTTCAAAGCCCGAACTTTCAAGAATCAGCGGGTTGAGCCTGCCTACAGTAAATAAACTTGTTGAAGAACTGACCAAAGCTAATTATATAACAGAGGCTGGGCTTTTAGGCAATGGTGCTGGGCGAAAAGCCATGCTTTTCCAAGCAAATCAGCACGCAGGCTGTTTTATTGCCCTATATTACACCTGGGGCAAGTATCAGTCATGTGTTGCCGACATTACTGGGAAAATGCTTTTTGAACGCAACTATAAGCTCGACAATTCATCAATGCAATCAGCGCTTGAGTCAACACTATTTGCAATTGACAGCCTGAGGAAGGAAGCACCATCCGAAATAAAGGCTATTGGCATAGGCGTACCAGGGGCAGTCCTTCCCTGCGGACATCTGCTTGGGATACCGAAAATCGATGTTTGGGAAGGCTTTAACCTAGAACAAGCACTGCGCGCTCATTACAAAGAACCAATCTATATTGAAAACGATGTTAAGCTCTCAGCAGTCGGTTTTTACCACACGCATGTAAGCAGCAAGCTTGACAATATAGTATATATATATGCAGGCAACGGCATGGGGTCAGGCATAATCCTAAACAGCCGGCTTTACCGCGGCTCTTCTCACTTTTCCGGAGAACTTGGTTTTATGGCACCATTAAGCATGACATTAACTAATGATGACTATACATCTAAAGGCGGATATCTTGAAGGGTTGCTTAGGGAATTTGTGCTTGACGAACCAAGGGATCCTGCGCATAAACCTGACCCTTTGCGCAGCGAGCAGCTTTCAAGCATTTTATGCGGTGCAATTGCGAACTATATAGCTGTTCTAAACCCTGATGCAATAATCCTCGGTGGGGAGTTGTTTGATGATAAGCTTATAGAGCTTATTGTGAATAAAGTCAGTTCATATGCGCCAAAAAGCAGCATGCCTGAAATTCTTTACGACCAAAACCCTAAAACCGGCATAACAGGCCTTGTTTTGTTCTGCCTTAGCGAAGCCACTACCCGAACCCAACTAATACAGGATTTGGGGGTGTAAAATGACAAGACGATTTCTGCTTTCAGTTGATGGCGGCGGGAGCAATACCGTATTTTGCTTATACAATTACTCAACTGCCGCAACCTCTTTTTACTACTCCGGCTCTACAAACTATAAAATAACACCTGACAAAGATGAACGCGAGATAATCCTTGGGGGTATTGAAAAGATTTTAGATGATGCCAAGGCTTCTCCAAAACAGGTGCTCGGGCTTGTTATGGGAATGTCAGGGTGCGATTCTCCTGGCGACTACCAACATTACCTTGACATTGCATCTGCCACGCAAATAAGTAAAGAGCTGATATATATTTGTAACGATTCAGAGTTAGCGTTTTATGCTAAGGGTACGCCACCCGGGCTTTGCATAATAGCAGGCACAGGTTCTGTCTCAACTGGTGTAGCAAGGAACAGATCAACTGCTCGTTCTGGCGGTTGGGGAAGCCCAATAAGCGATGAAGGTTCAGGCGGATGGCTAGGTATTCAGGTGCTCAGAGCGCTGCTTAGATATTGCGACGGATATGAGCCTTTGCAGCCGGTTTTTGAAAATCTTAGAGTGGTTTTTGGGGCAAATAGCTTCAGCGAACTGCCTAAACTGCTTTCTCAATTTACAATGAGCGAAATAGCAAGTGCAGCCCGCCCTTTAATGGACTTTTCAGACAAAGGCGACCCGTACTGCCTGAAATTGGTTGAACAGGCCGCAAGCCTTGTTGCTGATGTCGCGTTTTCCGTATACTCCAAGCTGAAGTTTATCAATGAGCCGGAAGTAGATATTGTAATGGCAGGCAGCTTATATAAAAGCAGCATCTTCAAAAGTTCATTTATTAAATCATTCAAAGAGCGAACTAAATGTGATAATTCAATTTTCCAAAGCGATGTTGAACTGCCTGTTCTTGGAGGCATCATTCTCGCTAAGGAAAAGTTTTATCAGCAGGGGCCAACAAGCCAATGCGATAAATAATAAAACATATCGATAAGGAGGAAAGACAATGATACTAAAAAGAGTCATGGCTGTTGTTCTTGTTGTACTTCTAGTTCTGAGCATGGTAGCATGCAGCGAGAAACCGGTTGTTAAACCTGAGGCAGAAAAAGAAAAAACAATAAAAATCGGAGTTTCTTTACCAACTCAAAGAGAAGAGCGCTGGGTCTTAGACAAAGAGGCGTTTGAAAGAGCTGCTGCTGACTCAGGAATTGAAATGGCTTTACAAATTGCAGACAATGATGCGGCTAGGCAGCAGTCACAATGCGAGAACCTTATTTCTCAAGGTATCGATGTGCTTATTCTTGCACCGCACGATGGTGAAGCAGCAAAGAACATTGTTGAAATTGCACATGCAGCCAAAGTACCTGTAATTTCTTATGACCGTCTTGTCTTCAATGCAGAACTCGACTTATATGTTACATTTGATCAGTTTAAAATAGGGCAGCTGATGGGAGAATATATGGCTGCTAACCTTGCAAGCGGCAACATAGTTATTCTTTCAGGCGACCCGCAGGATAATACTTGCGTCCCGCTTAAGCAAGGCGCCTTAAGCGCCATTCAGGATAAAATCGATTCTGGCGCATACAAAGTTGTTCTCGAGCAGGAATGCAAGGATTGGCAGCCGAATGAGGCGCTCAAACATATGGAAAACGCTTTGACTGCCAATAACAACGATATTCAGGGTGTAATTGCCCCAAATGATGGCACTGCAGGCGGCGTAATACAGGCTCTTGCTGCACAAGGTCTTGATGATAAGGTAATTGTAACAGGGCAGGATTGTGAAGTTGATGCAATTAAGCGGATCATTGCAGGAACACAAAGCATGACTGTATTCTTTGATTGTGCTGAAATGGCAACTGCTGCTTGGGGAGCGGCTATTAAACTTGCAAAAGGTGAGGACCCAGGTTCAACAGGTACAGAAAACAACGGACTAATCGATGTTCCTGTTTTAGAATTCCCGCCTACCGCAATAAACAAGGACAATTATAAGGCTTTGCTTATTGACAGCGGATATATGGATGCATCACTGTTCAAATAGACTTAACCGACAAGGGGCGGCATACGCCGCCCCTTTCCAAACAGGAAGCTGGTGGATAATGTGAGCGGGTTTAAACTCGAAATGAAAAACATTCACAAAGAATTTCCAGGAGTTATTGCGTTGAATAATGTTGACTTTTCTGTGCTGCCAGGTGAAATCCACGCGCTTGTCGGGGAAAACGGAGCTGGAAAATCAACTCTTATGAAAATCCTAAGCGGCGTGTATCCAAAATCAAGCTACGAAGGAAATATTCTTATAGATGGTGAACCCAAACAGTTCCAGTCAATAAAAGATAGTGAAAGAGCAGGTATTGCAGTAATATACCAGGAGCTTGCACTTATAAAATATATGAATGTGAGCGAAAACATCTTTTTAGGCAATGAGCTTGCAAAAAACGGGATTATTGACTGGGATGAAACGCATATAAGAGCATCTGAAGTACTTGAAGAAGTCGGCCTTGAGATTAACCCATCTACAACTGTCATTAACCTCGGAATAGGCACGCAGCAGATGATTGAAATAGCAAAGGCGATTGCTAAAAAGGCACATATTCTTGTGCTGGATGAACCCACATCTGCACTTACAGAAACTGAAATAGGCAACCTGCTCGAACTCTTGAGAAGCTTTAAATCCAGGGGTATGACGTGCATCTTTATATCGCATAAGCTTAAGGAAGTATTTGCAATTGCAGACAGAATCACTGTACTCGTTGACGGAAAAACAGCAGGTACTTATAAAACAGAGGATTTATCCGAAAGCAGGCTGATTTCACTTATGGTTGGAAGGGAACTAACGCAAAGGTTCCCCCCAAAACACAATTCGCCCGGTGAAATTGCGCTTGAGGTAAGCAATTGGACTGTTTATGACCCTGAAATTCCTGATAAAATTGCGCTCGATAATATTAACTTCGTTTCACGCAAAGGAGAAATTCTTGGCATCTCTGGCTTAATGGGCGCTGGAAGAACTGAGCTTATTCTTAGTATTATGGGGGTGTGGGGGCGAAGAGTTTCAGGGGCAGTAAAACTGTTCGGAAACCCTGTTTCTGTGCGCTCTCCAAGCGATGTTATTGGTGCTGGCATAAGCTACCTTACTGAAGACCGAAAAGGCAGCGGTTTGGTGTTGATTAAAGATGTAAAAGAAAATATGGCGCTTGCAAGCCTGAAAAAGAGGCTTTCAGGAGGGTTGATTGACTGCGAGAGTGAGCTTAGCGCAGTTGAAGATATGGTTGAAGCGTTGAGGATAAAAACGCCCTCTCTAGAACAACTTGTGCAAAACCTTTCCGGCGGCAACCAACAAAAGGTAGCTTTAGGGAAATGGCTGCTTACTGCACCAAAGGTGTTGATACTTGATGAACCTACCCGCGGCATTGATGTCGGAGCAAAATACGAAATATATGTTATTATGAACCGGCTTGCTGCTGAGGGCATGAGCATAATCATGATTTCATCAGAGCTGCCGGAGATTTTAGGCATGAGCGACAGAATCCTTGTTATATGCGATGGCAAATTAACAGGCGAACTAAGCCGCGAACAAGCAACCCAAGAGAAGGTTATGACTTTGGCAACAGGGGGAAAGTAGCATGGTCGTCAATAAATTGACTGAACCCAAGCGTTTGGAAGAAAAGTCTTTCGCAGCAGTACTTGCAAACATTATAAAAAATAATATGCGTCAATATACAATGATTATTGCCCTGCTTTTAATATGGTCAATATTTACTGCATTGACAAAGGGCGTGTTTATTCGGCCGCGGAATCTTTCCAACCTGTTTTTGCAAATGTGTACAATAGGTCTGCTTACAGGCGGTATGCTGCTTGTTATGGTTTCCGGTAATATCGACCTTTCTGTTGGCTCAGTCTGCGGCACACTTGGTGCGATTGTAGCATATTTGATGACGCGCGTAGGGCTGCACCCGATTTTAGCTATACTTGTTACGATTGGTTGCGGCACACTTGTCGGCTGCTGGCAGGGTTTTTGGGTTGCTTATCGCGGAGTGCCGGCTTTTATTGTTACGCTCGCTAGTCAAATTGCTTTTAGAGGTTTGACTCTGCTTGTAACAAATGGAGCAACAATCGGGGAGTTTGACCCGGGCTTTAAAATAATTGGGCAGGGTTATATTCCGCGTTTATTCTTCAAAGATGCCCCTCTTCATGATTTGACAATGCTTCTTACTCTTATTGCAATGGTTGCATTTGTATTTTTGGAGTTGAACAGAAGGAAAAAGCGCATTGCCAAGGGGTTCACAGTCCTACCCAAATCTATGCAGATTATGAAGCTTATTTTAATCCTCGCTGCTATAGGCGGTGTTGGCACAATACTTGGCAGCTATATGGGCGCCCCATATGCAATACTAATTCTTCTCTCTGTTGTTGGGGTGTTCTGGGTCATTACAACACGCACTCCTTTTGGGAGACATGTTTATGCGATAGGCGGCAACCGCGAAGCTGCAAGGCTCTCAGGCATAAACGTAAAAAAGGAAATGATGAAAATCTTTGTGATTGCAGGCGCTGTTTCTGCTGTTGCTTCCATTGTCTTTACTGCACGCATTAATGCTGCAACAACATCTGCAGGCATGCTCTTTGAATCTGATACAATTGCAGCTTGCATTATTGGAGGTACAAGCACTTCAGGCGGTGTTGGCTCTGTTTTTGGCGCTATTATCGGAGCCTTGGTTATGGCAAGCCTTGACAACGGCATGAGCCTAATGAA
>CAYWTY010000017.1:0-29310 GCA_964461335.1 uncultured Oscillospiraceae bacterium | reverse complement strand
ACAAAAAGCACCGCTTCCGGTGCTGTTAGATTCTTTTTGCAGCTTATCGCATTGAGCTAACCTCATTAACAAGCCTCTCCACAAGCTCTAAAGGTGTGCCTGATGCAATTTTTATGCCCTTTTTAAAGAGTACCCCTGAATTCTCTCCAAAGGCAATGCCTATATCAGCTTCACGCGCTTCCCCAGGGCCGTTTACTGCACAGCCCATTACAGCAATTGTCAAGCTGCTGCATTCTTTAGGCAGCCTGCTCTCAACAGCTTTTACCATGGAAGGTAAATCTACCCTGCACCGCCCACAGGTCGGGCAACTGATTACTTCTACACCCTCACGCCTTAAACCGCACGCTCTAAGAATATCCCGCCCTGCAGCAACCTCCAGTTCAGGTGCGCCTGTAAGCGAAACACGAATCGTATCCCCTATTCCTTCCAACAACAGCGCGCCAATACCAATTGCAGATTTTATAAGCGCAAATTCGCCCATCCCTGCTTCAGTAACTCCTATATGCAAAGGATATTGAACCAACTCATGGATTTTCCTGTACGCTGCAACTGTATCAGGTACATTTGAGGCCTTGAGCGAAACTACAATGTCAAAGAAACCTTCTTTCTCGAGAAGGCTTATATGGAACAGGGCACTTTCAACCATTGCCTCAGGCGTTGGCCCACCGTGTTTTATTAAGAGCTGCTTATCCAAAGAGCCGGCATTAACCCCTATTCTTATAGGAACCCCATGCGCTTTAGCGCAGGCAACAAGCGCACGCACGCGCGTTTCTTCACCTATATTGCCTGGGTTAAAACGAAGCTTATCAGCCCCCTGCTCAGCTGCAGCAATTGCAAGTTGATAATCAAACTGGATATCTGCTACTAATGGGATTGAAACCCTGTCTTTAATTTTGCGCAGGGCACTTGCATCAGCTTTGCTGCATACAGCTATTCGTGCAATATCGCAGCCTGCTTGTTCAAGAGAATGAATTTGGGCAACAGCAGCTTCAATATCGCATGTGCTGACATTTACCATTGACTGGATACTTATATTGGCTCCGCCCCCTATTGGAACAGCCCCAACCATTATTCGCCTAGTTGCTTTCACTGCTTAGCTACCCCACATCAGGCGGATATCGCTGTAAGTAAGCACAATAATAAGTGCAAACAAGAGCACTATTCCAACAAAATGCACCATTCCTTCTTTTTCTTGAGGGATAGGCTTGCCGCGCACCCCTTCAACTGCAAGGAATGCAAGCCGCCCGCCGTCAAGCGCAGGCAGCGGCAATAAGTTTATAATAGCCAAGTTAACGCTTATAAGCATCGCAAGGCGCAATACACTTTCAAGCCCAACGCGTACAGCAGCGCCAATAAAGCTTATAGTACCAACAGGCCCAAGCAATTCGCCCTGTTGAACGCCACGCGAAAATAGTCCACCTAAAAACTCGAACATTTCGCCTATTATTGTACCAATAAGAGGAAACGCAGCGCCTGCTGCCTCAAATAGGGTATAGGCGCGGCGGGCTCCTGTTAAAGTAATGCCCAAAACATTATAGCCTGCCTCTTCGTTGTATAAATCGAACACATTCAAGTCGACCTGCCTGCCGCTGCGCTCAACAGTTATGAGTGCGCTGCTAGAGTCAGCTGCACGGATTTTTGCAACAGCATCATTGTAGTGACGAATGCGTGCCCCATCAACAGCAAATAGAATATCCCCCTCCTGCATTCCTGCAATTGCAGCTGGACCTTCTGAAACAGAGTGTACTGCAGGCGCAATATCCCCATATATACTCAAAGAAGCAATAGCAAGCAAAATTGCAAAAAATATATTCATTAACGGGCCAGCAAAAATTACTGCTGCACGTTTCCAAACTTTTTGCGCACCGAAACTGGTTTTGTCGCTTATTGCTTCATCTTCATCGTGGAACTTGCACGAACCGCCTATAGGAAATGCACGCACTACATAGAGGATACCGCGTTTTTCCTTACCGAAAAGCTTTGGCCCCATACCGATAGCAAACTCTTTAATTTTAAACCTAAGCAGCCTGCCTAAGCTATAATGCCCAAACTCATGCACCATAACCAACACGCTTAAAAGAAGCAGCGCTGCAATAATAGACAGTATCTTTGATAGTAAGTCCTCCATTATTTACCTCTCAATAGTTGGAGTTTTTACAGTAGCGGGCTAAAACCTGCCTGCGCACCTGAGTATCAATAAACATAATATCTTCAAGCGTATTTACATCACCTTTTGGCGCATTGTCCATTGCATCTTCGACTATTTTGTAAATATCCAAAAAGCCGGCACGCTTTTGTACAAACAGCTCAACGCCTATATCATTTGCTGCATTATACACTATAGGCAGCGTTTCACCCCCGCTTAATGCTCTGCGCGCAAGCCTTATTGCAGGGGCAGCTTCTGCATCAAAAAATGTAAGGCCGGAAAGTTCAGGCAGGGAAAGCCTTTCAACCTGCCTTTTCAGCCGATTTGGGTACCCCAGCGCGTATTGGATTGCGAGCCTCATATCAGGTACCGCCATTTGCGCTATAACGGAACCGTCCATGTATTCTACCATAGAATGTACTATGGATTGTGGATGAATAAGCACAGAAATGTGATTACTCTGCACATTAAATAAGTTGCTCGCCTCAATAAGCTCCAAGCCCTTATTAAACATTGTTGCCGAATCAATGGAGATTTTTGCGCCCATATTCCATATTGGGTGTTTTAACGCTTGTTCAGGGGTTACTGATATAAGCTCCTCTTTATTCATCTTCCAAAATGGGCCGCCAGAGGCTGTTAGGATGAGTGAAGCTACTTCAGTTTCCCTGCCGCTTTGCAGACACTGGAATATAGCTGACATTTCGCTATCAACAGGCAGAATCTTTGCAGAATACTCTTTTAAGAGCTTTTTAATAAGTGTATTTGCGCATACAATACTCTCCTTATTTGCAAGCGCTACAACTTTACCTGCCTTAAGCGCACTTATTAGAGGGGGCAGCCCATCTAAACCGCTTATCCCAAGGAGCACTATATCAGCATCAGGCAATGCGGCAAGCACAGATGATGCATCTTTACCTACTTCAAGTTCGGTTCCCTTAGGGAGCGCGCGCCGCAAGTCTTTTGCACAGCCTTCATCCGAAATTGCGGCAAAACGCGGCCGAAAAGCTACTGCCTGTTCTAAAAGCAGCGCTGAATTTGAACCTGCGCTAATCCCCAAAACCTCAAATAGTTCAGGATGATAAGCTGCAACCTCAAGTGTCTGCCTTCCTACTGAGCCTGTACTTCCGAGTATAACGAGACGCTTTTTTGAAGCCATTAAATAACCTACCTAGATCTGTTATATTACTGCGGGCATATACGCAAGCATATAGAAGCATATGTAGACCGCAGGCGCACATAATAGTACGCTATCGAGCCTGTCAAGTATACCGCCATGCCCGGGAAATATTGTGCCAAAGTCCTTAATATTTGCCCAGCGTTTAATAAGCGAAGCAAATAAATCTCCGAGCTGCCCAAGCACACCGCAAAATATGCCAAGAAGCATCAAAGGTATAATCGGAAGTTGTGTGCCTAAAAATGGCTGAAGGAAGAATACTCCAACACTGCCAGCCAAACTCCCAAGCATTGATGCAACGCTGCCAACAATGGTCTTTTTTGGGCTGATATTTGGGCAGAGCTTACGCTTGCCAAAGAAGGTGCCTGCAAAGTAAGCAAAAGTATCCCCTATAAGCGGGAAGGCAAACGCACATAGCAAAGCGGCTGCTCCGAGTTCTTTTCCAAACTGATACCCAACAAGCACTAAAAGCACAAAAAAAGGGAGCGGATAAATAAACACAGCCATTGCAGCAAAACTGTCTTTAGTTTCTCTTTTATTGTTAAATACACGCTCAATTATTATAAGAATAATACATAAGAACCAAGAAAGAATACAAAGGCTGCTTTGACCATAGTAAAGCAAAAATGCGTATATTGCTGAAAACAGATATGCCGGCAGCATGAAGGGATGATAGCCCTTGATTTTTAGCATACGTTCAAGCTCATATACAGCAAGACCGCACGCTAATGTAAGAAGAACTGCCTGCACTAACCTCCCAAGAAGGAGCATGCATATAAAAAGCAAGAGGAGAATGACCCCTATTATTATGCGCTTTACCATGCTGATTACCTCTTTTTATAACCCGCCATAGCGGCGCGTCCTTTTCTGATAGGAGCGCAGGGCTTCTAAATAACATTTATCTGTAAAGTCCGGCCAGAACTCATTAAGAAACATTAATTCGGCATAAGCTGCTTGGTAAAGAAGAAAATTAGAAAGCCTCTGCTCACCGCCTGTGCGTATTAATAAATCAACTACCGGCAGCCCAGCAGTGTCGAGCTTAGCCTCGAGCTGCACAAGCTGAATATCCTCTTTTAAAAGCCTGTTTTCTGATGATATTTCCTGTAAAAGTGTGCGTATAGCCCTTAGAAGCTCATCCTGACCACCGTAGTTTAGGGCAATGTTGAGCTTTAGGCCATTATTCTTTGCAGTTTTTAAAATAGCACTGTTTATGGCTTCACGCACAACCAGAGGAAATGGAGCAATATCCCCCAATACGCGGATACAAACTTCATTTTTATGAAGCTCATCTATTTCGCTGTTAAAGTATTCAACAAGAAGGCCAAAGAGCGCACCTATTTCTTCCTTTGGCCGCCGCCAATTCTCAGTAGAAAAGGCATAGAGCGACAAAGCTTTAATGCCAAGCTCAGACGTTAGGCGGATTATGCCTTTGAGCCTATCCATGCCTGCGCGATGCCCCAAAGAGCGCGGCAGACCGCGTTCTTTTGCCCACCTGCCATTGCCATCCATAATTATTGCAACATGCTCTGGCAGAGCCCCCGAAAAACCCATTGCTTCAAGCTGCTCTTGAGAATATAGCTTCATTTGCCTTCCTTTAAGTGAAAAGCAAAGCGGCTAATGCGCTTTGCATATACCTTCGTTCACTCGATAATTTTTGTACGAAATCTTGCATATATTATGCAAGCGCGTTTTGGTTTACCGGCTATTTCTTCGCTTTCTTCCTGCCTTATAACGCGGCATTCGTTACCGTTTACGCTTTCACGGCCAGAAACTTCGGTTGCCTCAACCTCATAACCCGCGTTTTCTAGGCACTCTGTCGCGTGTTCGAGGCTAAACCCCAATACATTTTGCAATACAGAATTAGACCTCCAAAATCTCTTTTTCCTTTTCCGCGATGATTTGCTCTATTTCCTTAATAGTTTCGTCTGTTTGTTTTTGGCTTCTTTCTTCATGCTGCTTTTGGTCGTCTTCTGTAATTTCACTGTTTTTACGCAGCTTTTTTATCTGTTCGTTTGCATCGCGCCGAATTGAGCGAATAGCTATTTTTGCTTCCTCGCCCTTCTTCCTGATTACCTTAACAAGTTCCTTTCGGCGCTCTTCAGTAAGTTCAGGGAATACCAACCGTATAAGCTTGCCGTCATTGCTTGGGTGTATCCCTAAGTCCGACTTTTGTATTGCCTTTTCAACAGCACTTATTGCTTTTTGATCCCAGACGGAAATAGTTAAAAGCCGCGGTTCAGGCGATGCGATATTTCCCAACTGGTTAATTGGAGTCGGCGTGCCATAATAGTCGACCAATACACGATCTAAAACCTGTGCATTGGCACGGCCAGCCCGAAGACTGCTTAACTCCTGCTTTAGGATTGATACCGTCTTGCTCATGCGTTCTTTTGCGCCGGCAAGTACCTCGTCTGCCATTAGAATACCTCCTTACATCCCTGTATGCTTAACTAAATGCTTAATACATTCTACTTGAAAACCGACTTATAAACAAGCTTGATGCACTTAAGCTATGCGTGTGCCAATTAGTTCGCCTTTAACTGCACGCAAGATACTCCCGTTTTCCTTAAGCCCAAATGCAATAATCGGTATATGTTGGTCCCTGCATAAAACTATTGCAGTCTGGTCGATTGCAGTAAGGTTCTTTTCAAGCACCTGGTTGTATGTTAACTTTTCATGTCGTATTGCTAAGGGGTCAAGGTTTGGGTCCGCAGAATAGATTGCATCTACGTTTTTTGCAAGCAATAGGGCATCTGCCCCAAGTTCTGCAGCGCGCAGCGCAGCTGCAGTATCTGTACTAAAGAACGGATGGCCGCTTCCGCATGCAAAAATGAGAACATGCCCTTTTTCTAGCAGCGCATTTGCGCCGCGGGCTGTAAATGTTTCAAAAAACCTCTCCATATCTATTGCAGAGAGCACAGTGCATGGCACACCCGTTTTTATAAGAGTATCCGAAAGTGCAATTGCATTGATTGCTGTTGCGAGCATGCCCATATGGTCTGCTCGGTTTCGTTCCATTTGCTCTGAGCTTCGGCCGCGCCAGAAGTTTCCGCCGCCAAGCACCACGCCTAACCCAATGCCAAGTTCATAGACCTGTTTAAGTTGAGCTGCAATTTCTTCAAGTACCTCAAAACTTAGCGGCTCCCCGCCTGCAGCCAATGCTTCACCACTAAGTTTAAGTAATACGCGCGTATACATATTAAGCCCCCTTGTATAAGATGAGTTTGCATAATGGAACCAAAACAACCGTTAAAAGTTTCTTAATGGAACAAACACAACCGCTAAAAAAGTTTCTAAAAAGAAAAAGGAACACAAATGTGTTCCTTTTTGCTTTTTTACTTAACTTGGCTCATAACCTCTTGCGCGAAATTATCCTCGCGCTTTTGCAGCCCTTCGCCCATCTCGTAACGTACAAACCTACGCACACTTATTTTTTCACCTATTTTTGCAACTGTTTCGTTTAGCAGTTGGTTAACCGTTCTTTCAGGGTC
Source organism: uncultured Oscillospiraceae bacterium (assembly GCA_964461335.1). GTDB lineage: Bacteria > Bacillota > Clostridia > Christensenellales > CAG-138 > JAKJBL01. The sequence goes on along the minus strand of CAYWTY010000017.1, from coordinate 22,499 downwards.
TTTTACAAAAGGTTGGTCAAGAAGGCAAACCTCTTTATAATATTTTTCAATTCTGCCATTGACCATTTTTTCGATTATGGCGTCAGGCTTGGGCTTTGGCTCGTTTTTTGCCTGAGCGCGCAAGATTTCTTTTTCTTTTTCGATTTCATCTCCAGGAACTTCATTCGATGAAATATAAATCGGCTTTGCTGCTGCAATTTGCATTGCGATATCATGAACAAACTGCTTAAAATCATCAGTCTTTGCTACAAAGTCAGTTTCGCAGTTTACTTCAACCAAAACGCCTATTTTGCCGCCCATGTGAATATATGAGTCGACAATGCCTTCTGCTGCAATTCGCCCGGCTTTCTTTGCGGCAGCAGCAAGCCCTTTTTCACGAAGAAAATCTTTGGCTTTTTCAATATCGCCGTTGCACTCAAGCAGTGCTTTTTTACAATCCATCATACCTGCGCCTGTAATCTCGCGCAGTTCCATAACATTTTTTGCGCTAAACATAAATGCTCCTCCTGTAAGTAGTTTTCAAAAAGGGGAGTCCAAATCGGGTTCCCTTATTAGCTTATTCTGTATCTTCTTCAGCTTCTTCATCATTAAGCTGTTCACCCTGCTTGCCTTCGAGCACAGCATCTGCCATTTTTGACGATAATAGCTTTACTGCACGAATAGCATCATCATTGCCCGGTATTACATAGTCGACCTCATCAGGGTCACAGTTAGTATCGACTATTGCAACAATCGGAATACCTAAAGTGCGTGCTTCCATAATTGCAATATGTTCTTTTCGCGGGTCAATAATGAAAAGTGCGCCAGGGAGCTTTTTCATATCCTTGATGCCGCCAAGGTTTCGCTCCAGCTTATCTCTTTCTGCCATGAGCTTAATTACTTCTTTTTTAGGAAGCAGGCTGAATTGCCCTGTTGCTTCCATTTGGTCGATTCTTCTAAGTTGGCCAATACGCCCTTGGATGGTTTTGAAGTTTGTTAGCATACCGCCAAGCCAGCGCTGGTTTACATAAAACATTTCACAGCGCTTTGCTTCCTGCTCAATAGATTCCTGAGCCTGCTTTTTTGTCCCGACAAAAAGAATACTCTCGCCGTTCATTGCCAGGTCGCGAATAAAGAAGTAGGCTTCTTCGATTTTCTTTACAGTTTTCTGCAGGTCGATAATGTAGATTCCGTTGCGCTCAGTGAAGATGTATTCCTTCATTTTGGGGTTCCACCTGCGGGTTTGGTGCCCGAAATGAACCCCAGCTTCGAGCAGCTGTTTCATTGAAATGACAGACATATTATTCTCCTTCGTTTTTCCTCCCCTTGCGTCAAGTTTGCAAACAACCATAATGGCACGTGATTGCAAATCTACAAGGGTGTGTTATGCCTTGAGCATTATAACATAACTATTTCTTAAAAAGCAACAGTTACGGGCAAGGATAGCATCAAATTTGGCGGTAAAAGCTGCGAGTTTGTAAATTGCTGCATCTTCATTTTGCAAAGCGCATTGCTGCTTTTTCTCATACTAAAGAACCACTGACTAATCAGCGTCTCCCTAAAGAATATACTTATGCAAATCTTCATCCTCATATGAAAGCGCCATGCGTTCGCGCACATACTCGCCATCTATGCGCAGTTCAACATCAGGATAATCCCCGCCTGCATTAAAAGAAATATCTTCAAGCAGCGTCTCCATTATTGTGTGCAATCTCCGCGCCCCTATGTTTTCAGTACTTTCGTTTGCTACATACGCATATTTTGCAATTGCATCAATCGCATCATCAGAAAAGCTCAGTAAAACATGGTCAGCCTCAAGCAAAGCCTGATATTGCTTAGTAATTGCATTTTCGGGCTGTGTTAGAATTCGCTTATAATCCTCTTGTGCAAGCGAGTCGAGCCTAACCCGAATTGGGAAGCGCCCCTGAAGCTCTGGTATAAGGTCAGTCACTTTTGCTGTATGGAAAGCGCCTGCTGCAATAAATAGCATAAAATCTGTTTTTACTGGCCCATATTTTGTGGATACAACAGAGCCTTCCACAATCGGCAAAATATCCCTCTGAACGCCCTCCCTAGATACATCGGGCCCGCTTGAGGCTGCCCTTGCACCTGCAATTTTGTCTATTTCATCAATGAAGATTATGCCGTCCTGCTCTGCCTTTTCTACAGCTTCGCGGATTACCTCATCCATATCAATAAGCTTGTCGGATTCTTCCTGAATAAGTATTCTGCGTGCTTCTTTTACAGAAACCTTACGTTTTTTCTTTTTCCCGGGCATAATATTTCCCAACATTTCGTTAAGGTTAATATCTATGCCTATTGCAAGCATGGCATCGCTGCCTGGCAACTTTTCTTCGATTTCGATTTCAACGAGTTCTTCTTCAAGCAGCCCGGCTCTAAGCTTTGAAATGACTGTTTCCCGCTTTGAATAGCGAGTCCTTTTTTCTTCCTCAGAAAGCTGCGGTTCCTGCGCCTGCCCAGTGCCAAGGAGAAACTGCAAGGGGTTTACAGGGGGAGCTTCTGTTTTTAATGGCACAAGCAAATCAACCAGCCTCTGTTCTGATGCAGTCTCTGCCATTAGGCGCACAGTTTCTATGTGTTTTGCTTTGCACAAACGAATAGAAGCTTCTACAAGGTCGCGAACCATAGAATCCACATCACGACCCACATAACCTACCTCAGTAAACTTTGTTGCCTCAACTTTTACAAGAGGCGTATCAACAAGTTTTGCAAGCCTTCGTGCTATCTCTGTTTTCCCAACACCTGTAGGCCCAATCATTATAATGTTCTTTGGCGTTATTTCATCCCTTAAATCCTCAGGCAGCCTGCTTCTGCGATAGCGGTTGCGCAGCGCTATTGCAACAGCGCGTTTTGCTTTACCCTGCCCTATAATGAATTTATCAAGAGCTGCGACAATCTGCTTTGGCGTGAGCATGCTCAAACCTCCTCCACAACAATATTGCTGTTTGTATATACGCAGATTTCTCCTGCTATACGCAGTGCGCGCATAGCTATCTCTCGCGCAGAGAGGTCTGTATTCTCCTTTAAGGCTTTAGCAGCAGCAAGCGCATACATGCCACCGGAACCTATGGCAGCTATTCCATCATCAGGGTCAATAACTTCACCTGTTCCGGAAATTACGAGAAGCTCCTCCTTGTTTGCAACAATCAACAATGCTTCAAGCTGGCGCAATGCCTTGTCGCTTCTCCATTCCTGGGCAAGCGCTACAGCAGCACGTGTCAGCCCACCGCCGTATTGCTCGAGCTTTGACTCGAAACGTTCGCAAAGCGAGAACGCATCTGCAACCGAACCTGCAAACCCGACTGCGACTTTATCATGGTAGAGCCTTCGAACCTTTTTCGCTGTCCGCTTCATAATTGTGGTTTTGTTTAGTGTAACCTGCCCGTCGCCTGCTATTGCGCATACTCCGTTAAGTTTAACTGCAATAATTGTTGTGCCTTCAAGCTCCATGCCACACCTCGTCTCTGCATAATACTACTATGCGTGTAGTGGTTTAAAGTTCATCGTAGCTGACTATTGCTTCGTTTGAAAGTTCTTTTTTTATAGCTTCTATTACACTAAGAGAGCGCCTGGCGATTTCTTCGCTGCGCTGTGTTTTGTTGCGCGGCATATCTTCAAGCTGCTCCATAATACCATAGTTTATGTTCATAGGTTGGAAGTTACTGCCTGAATAACTTGAAATATAATGTGCAAGTGCACCAATAGCTGTTTTTTTAGTAAAATCCACTGGAGGTTTCTTAAAGAGTTTCATGGAAAGGTCCAAGCCTGCAGCAAGGCCGCTTGCAACTGACTCAACATATCCCTCTACTCCTGTAATTTGCCCTGCAAAGTACAGCCCCGGGTATTGCTTCATTTCATAGTTCCACCCAAGCAGACTCGGAGAGCTTAAAAATGTGTTCCTATGCATTACGCCATAGCGCGCAAATTCTGCGCATTCAAGCCCCGGAATAAGGCGGAAAACTCGCAGCTGCTCCGAAAATGTGAGGTTAGTCTGAAACCCGACTATATTATAGAGCGTTGCCGCCTGGTTATCCTGCCTAAGTTGCACTACTGCAAACGGGCGCTTTCCTGTTCTTGGGTCAAGCAGCCCTGCAGGCTTTAGCGGGCCAAAGGTAAGAGTTGCTTCTCCTCTTTTTGCCAACAGTTCAACCGGCACACAGCCTTCAAAAACACTTTGGTCCTCAAAACTGTGCAGTTTTACTGTTTCCGCTAAAATGAGCTCGTTGTAAAACCTGCTATACTCTTTTTCTGTCATAGGGCAGTTTAGATAATCAGAGCCTCTGCCATAACGTGACGCGCAAAAGACTGTATCCCTGTTCAATGAATTAGAAAAGACTATTGGCGCTGCAGCATCATAAAAATGGAGGCATGTTCCTGTTAGTTCTTCAATTGAATTGTATAAGCCGCCGGATGTCAGCGGGCCTGTTGCTATAATTGAGGGCGGCTCAGGCAGAGCAACAACCTCGCCTGGATATACTTTAATATTTGGGTGACTTTTTATTGCATTCGTTATAAATTGAGAGAACTCAGTGCGGTCAACTGCAAGCGCGCCCCCAGCAGGTACCTGAGTTTTATCCGCAGCTTTTATCACAAGGGAATTCATTTGCCTTAACTCTTCCTTAAGCAAGCCCACAGCATTTTGAAGCCTGTTTGAGCGGAAAGAGTTAGAGCAGACGAGCTCAGCATACTCATCTGAGCAATGAGCAGGTGTACGCTTATGCGGCTTCATTTCGAAAAGCTTAACAGATATTCCTCTTTGTGCAAGCTGCCAAGCAGCCTCACAGCCGGCAAGGCCTGCACCTACCACGCTTACGCATGGCTCACTCGGCATCTCCTTGTTCCTTTCCTGGGCGCAGTACGTTACCGCACCCTTTGTTCGAACACGTTATGAAGCTTCCGTTTCTGCTCAATTTCTTCACCATTATAGAGCCGCACTTCTCACAACGCTCCTTAAGTGGTTGATCCCAAGAGACAAAGCTGCATGCCGGGTAGTTTTCACAACCATAAAAGGTCTTACCCCGCTTTGTTTTACGCTTAATAAGCGCACCTTCGCATTCAGGGCATGGAACATCAATCTTTTCTAATATAGGCTTTGCATTTTTGCATGTGGGGTAGTTAGGGCATGCAAGAAACCTGCCGTATCTGCCAACTTTATAGACCATCATAGCTCCGCATTTTTCACACGGAATTTCAGAAACTTCATCCGGAATATCTATTTTTTCAATATTTTGTGAGGCTTCTTCAACGGTTTTTATAAACGGCTCATAGAAACCTTCAAGCACCTTTTCGCTTTCTGCTTCGCCTTCCTCGATTTTATCGAGCAGCGCCTCCATATCAGCAGTAAATGTCAAGTCTACAATATTCTTAAAGTTATCCTTCATTAGCTGGGTTACCACAAACCCAAGCTCTGTGGGGTATAAGACTCTCTTTTCGCGGCTTACATACCCTCGCTCGATTATTGTAGAAATTGTGGGTGAGTATGTGCTCGGCCGCCCAATGCCCTTTTCCTCAAGCGTGCGAACAAGCGAAGCCTCTGTATAACGCGGAGGCGGCTGAGTAAACCGCTGTTCGCTCTCAGTATTCTTATGCACAAGCACATCGCGGGCTTCCATAGCCGGCAAAGTAACTTCGCTTTCTTGAGCTTCGTCATTGCTTTCAGTATATACGGCAGTAAAGCCGTCAAAAAGTGTGCGAACGCCGACTGCTCTAAACGTTGCGCCGTTTGCATCTATTGAAACAGTTGTGTTTTCGTATCTTGCCTGCGTCATCTGGCTTGCAAGAAAACGTTCATAAATAATTTTGTATAGTGAAAACTGCTCTTTACTTAGCGAACCCTTTATTGCTTCAGGCGTATTTGCCAATGATGTAGGGCGTATAGCTTCGTGAGCATCCTGAGCGCCTGCACGCCCTTTATAAACATTTGGCTTCTCAGGCACATACTGCTTGCCATAATTCTTTTCTATGAACTTTGCTGCCTCAGCTTGCGCTGACTGGGCAACACGCACAGAGTCAGTTCTCATGTAGGTAATAAGCCCTGTTGCATCCTTGCCTGAAAGCTCAATGCCTTCATATAGCTGCTGGGCAACCATCATTGTTTTCTTTGTTGTAAAATGCAGCCTGCGCGACGCTTCCTGCTGCAAAGTACTTGTTGTAAAAGGCGGCGCTGGGTTTCGCGATTTTTGAGATGTCTTAACATCAGTTACAATATAGTCTGCCTTTTCAAGACGCAGCAGAATTTCATCCGCTGCTTCTTTGTTAGGAATATCCGCCTTTTTTCCGTCAAACCCGTAAAACTTAGCTTCGAAAGCCTTTTTTGCCGGGGGTTTTGTGAGCTTAACGCTTATAAGCCAGTATTCAACTGGTGTGAACTCATTTATTTCCTGCTCGCGGTCACAAATAATACGGGTAGCTACAGATTGGACTCTGCCTGCAGAAAGGCCCTTTCGTACTTTAGCCCAAAGCACAGGGCTTATTTTATAGCCGACTAATCTATCAAGTATGCGGCGCGCCTGTTGTGCATTAACAAGCCGCATATCAATAGTACGCACATTGCCAATTGAGCGCTTTACTGCGGCAGATGTAATTTCGTTAAACGCAATGCGGCACTGTGAGCTTTCATCAAGCTTTAGAATGCTCGCAAGATGCCAGGCGATTGCCTCCCCTTCTCTATCCGGGTCTGTTGCAAGGTAGATTTTCCCTGCATTTTTGGCTTCCCTGCGTATTCTATCAAGCACTTCGCCCCTGCCGCGCAATGTTATATACTTAGGCTTAAAGCCGTTTTCAGTATCAACGCCCAATTGACTTTTGGGCAAATCTCGAACATGGCCATTAGACGCGACAACCTTGTAGCTCTTGCCTAGGAATTTCTCTATTGTTTTCGCCTTTGCGGGCGATTCTACTATTACAAGGGTATCCGCCATTAATTTTCCTCCTGTTTAGGTAAATTGTCACAACCCAAAGACCCTGCCCGGCAACTGCTTAATTATTCCCGAAAATTGTAAAGATGTCAAGGTAGAATTAACCTCTGCAATAGGCAACGACAAGTTTTCGCATAATTCGTCTGCACTCTTTTCCCCGCTCATTAGCTGTTCAACTACAAACCTTTGGGCTTGTGAAAGCCCGGTAGTATCGGGGCGGGTTGCTGGTTTTGAAGGGCTCGCAGTCAGCCCATACTCGCAAAGGATATCAGCAGCGCAAAATATTGGTTTTGCCTCACCCTGCTGTATCATTAAGTTTGGGCCAGCACTCGTTTCATCAGTTATTCTGCCTGGTACTGCAAACACATCGCGGTTTTGGTCAAGCGCATGGTTAGCTGTGATTGTTGTACCGCTGCGGCTTGCTGCTTCAACTACAACAACACCGCGTGAAAGGCCGCTGATTATCCTATTGCGTATGGGGAAGTGTTCGCGCAAAGGTCGCGTACCCGGCAAAAACTCTGATACAATTGCGCCACGCTCAATAATCTCGTAATAAAGCCGCGCATTAGAACTCGGGTAAATAATATCAACTCCGCAGCCAAGTACTGCAACTGTTGGAAACTCAGCATCTTCAACACTTAGCGCACCCTTTGCTGCAAGGCTGTCAATGCCTCTTGCCATGCCTGAAATTATAGTAGCTCCGCTTTTTGTAAGCTCACCCCCTAAATGCATGGCAACCGCCTCCCCGTATTGGGAGCTTTTACGCATACCTATTATTGCTATAGGGAGTTTTGGGGAAGAGCAAAGCTTCCCTTTTATATATAGGAGCGAAGGGGGACGGTTGATTTCTTTTAATAGTTCAGGATACATCTTTGAATAAAGCGGAATAATATCCGTTTTATTAGCTTTAAGCCAGTTTATTTGGCTCTCTATTTGAGCTTCGTTTGCTGCAGTGCAAATACGCTCAGCAAATGCCTGCCCCCACTTTAAAAAAGCGGAAAGCTTCCTCTTTTGCGCAAGCGAATAGATTTCTTCAACTTCGTTATAAGCTTCAAGAAGCTGCTCAAAAAGCAGCACATGATGCCCTGTAACCCCATTTAGCCATAACCACAGCTGGTCTTTATGCGAAAGGTTATCCATGCACCCCTCCAAGACAGTTAGAATCAAGGCTACGGTACTGAATTGCTTCAGCTATATGCGAGCTGCCAATCTTTTCTTCGCCCCCAATGTCAGCGATTGTACGGGCGACTTTTAGAATTCGGTGATAAGCGCGCGCACTAAGCCGCAGCGCACCAAAGGCTTGGCGTAACATCGCCTCAGAAGCCTCATCTAAAGCGCAATAGGTTTTTATAAGCTTGTTTGGCAGCTGGGCATTAAAATAAATCCCAACCTTTTCGTAGCGTGCACGCTGAAGTTGACGCGCATTATTAATACGCGCTCGAATTTGCGCAGATGCTTCACCTCTTGCTTTGCTTGCAATCTCCGAATACCCTACCTCGGTCATTTCAACGTGCAAATCCACCCTGTCTAAAAGAGGCGCAGAAATACGGCCCTGATACCGTTGGATTTGGAAGGGTGTGCAGCGGCATTGAGATATTCTAGACCCATAGTTCCCGCATGGGCAGGGGTTCATGGCTGCTACAAGCATAAAGTCCGCAGGATATGTAGCATTGGCGCTTGCACGGGTAATTGTGACTACGCCATCTTCAAGCGGCTGCCTAAGCGCCTCAAGCACATCTTTGCGAAACTCCGGAAACTCATCAAGAAACAGCACCCCAAAATGCGCAAGGCTTATTTCCCCTGGAAGCGCATGTTGCCCCCCGCCAATAAGCGCAGCTGCAGATGCACCATGGTGGGGCGCACGAAACGGGCGTTCGCGAATAATCCCTCCGCTTTCACGCGTTGCACCTACAACTGAATGAATTTTTGTAATTTCAAGCGCTTCGGCAAATGTAAGCTCTGGAAGAATTGAAGGTATGCTGCGTGCAAGCATAGTTTTGCCTGAGCCAGGTGTTCCGATAAGTAAAAGATTATGCCCGCCTGCTACTGCAATTTCCGCAGCCCGCTTTGCACCTTGCTGCCCCCGTATCTCGCTAAAATCAGTAGAATGAACAACCTCAGCTGTATCCCATGCCTTGTTTGGATACGGCTCAAATTGGCCATTATTGCGAAGACATTCAACAACCTGCTTAAGTGTGCGTGCAGGCAGGATTTTTGCGCCTGTAATATATGCTGCTTCTTCTGCGTTCCCCTCAGGCAAGACAATGGTTTTAAAGCCGCACGAAAACGCGTCTATTGCCATTGGGAGCACTCCATCTATTGCGCGCACACTTCCATCTAAGCCGAGCTCACCAAGGAAAACAATATTATCAGCAGATTTAGGTTCGAGCTGCCCTGCAGCCTCTAAAAGCCCAATCGCTATGGGTAAATCATACACAGAACCCTCCTTGCGCATATCAGCAGGCGCAAGGTTTACCGTAATACGGCAGACCGGGAATGCAAAACCGCTGTTTTTTATTGCGGAGCGCACCCTTTCGCGTGATTCTCTTACTGCTGCATCCGGAAGACCCACGGTTTCATAGCATGGCAGCCCGTTGGCTATATCAACCTGCACCTGAACCGCAAACCCGCTAATACCGCTAAGGCCATAGCTTTGTATGCATGAAAGCAATCAGTTCCCCCCCCCCAATTCCTGCGTTTAAGACCCTGCACAAAATTATTGCTGCATAGCTTATTTGGGTTCTTTTGAACGGAAGACAAATAGCTTGTTGCCGAAAAAGTTGATGAGCATTGAAACCGGCGTCGCCAACAAGTTGCGAAAAAGCGCTTCCTCAATATTTAAAAGTTCCCTGCATAAATAAAGAACAATTAACGCTGCGCCAAGCGAGATTACATTTACAAGAATAAAGCCTAAAACCTCTGCAAGCGTCCGCTTGCGCTCAAGTTTGAATGTCCATGCGCTGTTTAGCACATAACTGTTAAGTATCCCGCATGAATAAGAGATAAGCTTTGCAGGCGTATCAGCTAAATTAAAGGCTTGAGTTAAAAGCGCAAATACCAAATAATCAACTGCTGTGTTTAATAAGCCGACAGCATTGAATTTAAGGAATTGTTTTATTGCGTACATGTGCGCTTTCATTTTAATTACCTAAAAGATAAATCATATTCCCTCCTGGAAGCTTACTTAATAGCTGCGCATACCATTCTCGCATTTCAAGCCCTGAAATACCCGGATAGAAGAGTATAAACAACACAACGCACAGCGCCATCCAAGCCCATTTTACCCATTTAACACGTTTATCTTGCTGTTCTAACCCAAATAATAAATACACTGAACACATAATTACAAATGGCACTGTTGCAAAAAAGTGATAAATAAATGTGCAGCGAGGAACCAAAACCCAGGGTAAATAGTTTGCAAGTATCCCTGTAAACGCAACAGTAACCCCTGGTTCGTGCTTTTGCCGCCTTAAGAAGACCAACACAGCAAGCATTAGAGTGCCTATTGTACAAAGCCACCAGGTGGCGGGGTTGCCTGAAGCTGAAAGCGTAGATACATTCCCGCTTAAAGCGCTATCCCCCCAATAATACCACATTGGCCTAAGGGTAAAAGGCCACGACCACCATGAGGATTGGAATGGATGTGTTGCCTGTAACCCGCTGTGGTAGGTAAACATAAACTTTTGGAACCCCCATATCTCATTTAGCCCGTAGCGCATATTTGAAAGATAGTAGGGTAAGTATGAAGCGAGGTATAAAGCCACAGGCACAAGTATATAGAAAAGGCAGCACCAAAGCAAAGTAAATACTGTATTTCGCGTGAAGCTTTGCACACGATTTTTTAACACTTCGTCTGCTGCAGCAGTTACTTTTTTGTATTCGCTGTATCGTTTAATTAAGGAAAGCAAAAGAAGCACAGCAAGCCCAAGCCCTGCATATATGCAGAGCCATTTTGTTGCTGCACCTAATGCAAAGAAAACCCCAGCAAGCCCAAGCGGTTTAAGCGTAGCTTTAAGCCCATCCACATAAAAGTTCATGCAGTAATACTGATACATATAATAATACATAAGTATAATGAAAAAAACTGCATACACATCAATAGTTGCAATGCGTGTTTGAGTAAAGTGCATAAAATCAAAGGTGAACAGAACCGTACACAAAAGGGCATATTCCGGCTTTTTGAATATACGTTTGTTAAATGCATAAATAATTGGGACCATGCCAATGCCAAACAATGTACCTATAACACGCCACCCAAACGGATTCATGCCAAAGAGCGCAACCCCAAGCATAATAAAAACTTTACCAAGGGGCGGATGTGAGTTTTCGTATGGCTCAAGCCCTTTTAGGTGTTCATAAGCAGTGCGCGCATGATAAAGCTCATCAAAGTACATCCCGTTATAATAGCTTGGGCGCGAAGGCAAGGCAGCCCTTTCATCTACAAGTGCAGAAGATGCGGCATCTTTCGGGATAGCTTCTACATATTCACCTAAAGCATCAAAAAAGGCAATTTCGCGTATTCTAAGCTTTCCTGAATATGTAATGAGCTTAACTTCACGCGTACGGACATCAGCTTTTACCTTCAGCCAACGGAACATATCATCGTAGCTCTGCTCATACACAAGTTGTTCGCCATCATCAGCCTCAATAAGCAGTGTTCCCTCAGCTATACCACCGAACACCCAAAACTCTGAAAGTTCTACCTCTTCATTAAACTCAAGCACTGCAGTTTGCCCTGGGCTAGAGCTATAATACTCGCTTTCTGGCGCTTGAGCAGAGCCAAGGTTAAATAGCGCTATGCAAGCATAAATTAAGGTAATGGCACAGCAATAAAGCCTGTCCCTATTTGTAAACCCTAGCTTGCGCTCATAAGGAAGTATAAGATTTAAGCTTGTACTGCTTTTTAAAATATCCTCTTCTAGTTTTGGTAGCTCGGTTTCTGCCTTGTATATTCTGCCTTTAAGAAGAATATCCGTACAGAGATATGTAAAATACAAAAACCCGAGAGCCATAATAAAGGAACCTAAGAAGGTTATTGCTTCATATGCGCCTGAACGTGAAGCCGGGAAGTCAACAATAAAAAAGGCGCAAAGAATATTAAAAAAGAACCCGACACTTAGCCAAAAGAAGCATACATACAGCCTCCGCTCATTGTAGAAGATGCAGGCAAGAAGCAATAGCAGCAAAGCGGGGAACAGATAGCGCTCATGCATGAACTGCCCAAGCATGAAAAGCCCGGTGAGCAAATACGCTGAACAGAGGAAAAGAGAACCCTTGTCGCCTCTGCGGCAGGCAAACACATAAAGTATAGAGCTATAAACAACTGAACACGCAAGGCCTATTGACCCCCATATTTTATAGGAGAACAGAAAGGGTACGCGTTCTATAGGCTCCCAGTTCCCCCCAAAAAGCGCAGCAAAGTTAAACGCCTCAATGCTTGCATACGGGTATGAGCCTACGGTCGAAAAGTACTTATTCCAAAGCCACGCAGGTTCCTGCCCCAAAGAAAAGGGCAGTGATGGAAGAATAATTACAGCAAACGCAGCAAGCACAGCGAGCAGCGTCTGAAAGAACGCCTTTATGGTTCGTTCCCTTAAAATGTCATAGATATAGGCAACTGCAAGAATTGGCCCTGCCATAAGCGCTTGCGGTTTTATGAGGATGGCAAGCCCAAAAAGCGCACCTGCAGCAACACGTCTGCCTGAAGTATAAAGCCATATTGTGCCCAAAAGACATAGAGCAAGGATTGAATCAATCTGCCCCCACCCGCCTGATATAAAAGCAAAAGCAGGGTGAAAAGCTGCAACTGCAAACAAGAGTATTGCCTGAGTACCTGTTGCACCGCTTTTTAGAGCAAACTTGTATACAAAATACGCAAGCGCCAAATCAGCAAGTATTGCAGGCAGCTTAATAAGAAGAACTGCTAAAACACTGTTAGAGGTCAGCCCAAAAAGTCTTTGAAACGTAGCCATTGCCCAAAGCACATACATATAGCCAGGCGGATAGTCTGCAAACATTCCGCTTGAATAAAACCCGGAGGGACCATGCTCAGCCATTGCCTGCGCCCATGCAGAAAAACATAGAATATCCGTACTATGCCCGACAAAAAGAATAGAGAGCGCTGCCCTAAGTAAAAATGCTAAACTAAGCAGCAGCGCAATATTAAATGTTTGAGCTTTAGCATACAATACGGAGCTTTGAGGTTTAAGGAGCCTACTATAAACAAGCATTGAGCAGGCTGCGAAAAGCGCAGTAAAAAGAAATATGGCAGCCCAGTTTGGCGAACTATTTTCCCCAGGTTCGCTATTTTCGTATGTTACCGGCTCAAAGGAAAGTGCGCCAACAGGAATAGTGCCCAACTCAACCATTGAAGGGTTTCGAAATTGCACGCTTCCTGCTGAAAGTGCGCCATAGCCTCCCAAACGCAGCGCGAAAACAAGCTCAGTCTGCTCATAGCCTGTTACGCCTATAAGCTCTACGTTTTGCCATCCGTTCGTTTCAAATAATTGTTCTGAGGACGAATAAGTATCTAGTACAGAAAGCGAAGCGCCTGATGCGCCTGTTATACCCTCTGTTAAAATCTCACAACTTAGCTTATATGCTCTGTTTGGCAAAACACCTATTCGCTGGCAGATTCGTGCATCATTCTCCCAGATATTCTCAAGAACAAGCACTGTTCCGCCTTCTGAAGATGTGCTTGTATATGCATGCGCATCGTCCTCTACCCACGCATCAAAGTACCAGCCAGCAGGCAATTGTTGTTCTTGAGAAAGAATGCTAAAGTCGGAATTATAAAGCAGCTGCACTACCTCGGATGCAGCAGCCACAGATGCAGAAAGAACCAATATCGCGATTAGTAAAATAGCGATGCATTTACGCATGCTGTTCCTCACAATACCCGCAAATTACCACTTTTATAATAGCACAAAAACAAAAAGGCCGCAAAGCAGCCCTTACTATGTTTTATCGTCTGCATAAAAAGCGTTTGGAATATGGTGTACAGCGCTGCTGTTAAGATTTACTTCGACTACATCAAAGCGAATGCTTACTTCCTTACCAAGCGCTTGAAGATAATAGAGCGCTGCATGGACCAAACGATTCTGCTTTTTCAAATCAACAGCTTCGCGCGGCAGCCCGTAAGATTTGGTTTTGCGCGCTTTAACCTCCACAAAAACAACAATATCCGCATCTAGCATAACAAGGTCAACTTCAACGCGCCCAAATCTATTATTTTTATATAGGAGCTTGTACCCTATGCTTTCAAGGTAGGCAAGCGCAAGGCACTCCCCTCTTGACCCCTTTTCTTTACGCTCCATAGTCAACCTCAAGGATACCCTTAATAAAACTATACCTGTGCAAAGGGCAAGGCCCGTATTCTTTAAGCGCTTTGATATGTTCTGCTGTGCCGTAACCTTTGTTGCGGGCAAATCCGTATTTGGGGTAAAGCTCATGCTGCTCTTCCATGTATTCATCCCTCAAAACCTTTGCAACAATTGAAGCTGCCCCAATTAGGTAGCTCTGTGCGTCTCCGCGTATAAATGAGTGTTGCCTCATAGGCACAGGAAGGTCACGCAGCGCATCTATGAGCAAATCTGTAATTGGCAGGTTTATGCGTGTGCACGCAAGGCAAAATGCTTCCCTTGTTGCATGAAGTATACCGCTTTTGTCAATAGCATCCGCCTCTACCCAGCCAAGCGCATATCCGCCTGCCTGCTTTAGGATACTGCCGCACACCTCTTTACGAAGTTTTCCCGAAAGCTTTTTAGAATCGTTTACAAACTGCACAAGAGGCTCAGGCGGAAGCACAACACAGGCTGCAACTACCGGCCCTGCCAGAGGGCCCCGCCCTACTTCATCCATGCCTGCAAGTACTACCCCTGGCTTCGACCAAAACTCCCGCTCTATTCTCGTAAGAGCATAAAGTCTTTCTTCTTCTTTTTTAATATTAATCATCTGCTTCATTCGGTTCATCAAGCGTAACGCGCGCAATCTTCCCTGCACGAAATTCATCAAGCACTATTCGAGCACCGCGCGCAAAATCCGGCTTGCCTCCGTGGAGCAAAAACCCGCGGCTTGCGCATACTGCCATAAGCAACTCTTCATCTTTCGTATCTTCCCGGATCTTATCAAAACGTGCGTAGAGCGGCTTTTTGCATATACACCGCAGTTTTTTAAGCAAAAGCGCTGCGAGCTCCTCTATATCTAATATTTCATCTTTAATAGAACCTATAAATGCAAGGTTTTGCGCATGCACTTCGTTTTCAAGCTTAGGCCACAACAAACCAGGTGTATCCAATAATTCGAGATAAGGGTTTATCTTTACCCACTGCTTTCCCCGAGTTACGCCAGGTTTGTTCCCAACTTTCGCTCTCCCAGCGCCTGCAATACAATTAATAAATGTTGATTTACCAACATTCGGTATGCCTACAACCTGTGCGCGAACAGTCTTTTGGACACCCTTTTGTTTCATTTTTGCAACCAAGGCTGCAGCTGCTTTTTCAATTGCACCTCTCGCTGCCTTCCCGCTGCCTGATGCAGAATTAAACGGGAGCACAGGAATTCCCTTTGCAGCATAGTACGAAACCCAACGCTTTGTTGCTTCTACATCAGCCAAGTCGCATTTGTTCAAGACTACAATACGCGCCTTATCCTTAAGGAGCGCATCAAAATCAGGGTTTGATGTTGCTCTTGGCGCACGGCTATCAAGAAGCTCAACAACTACATCAATGAGCTTTAAAGACTCAATGAGCAAACGCCGTGTTTTAGCCATATGGCCCGGGTACCATTGAATTATCATTTAATTTCTCCGAATATAAAAATAACCCGACCGCTTTGTCGGCTGTTTAGCCTTTTTGGCAGTCGGGTTACTTAGTTGTGAAAGTTTTAAACAGTCCTCTTTTTGTCCGAACTAATTATGCGTTCTTTAACCTTTGCAGCTTTACCAACGCGATCACGCAGATAGTAAAGCTTTGCGCGGCGTACCTTACCGTGGCGAAGTACTTCAATACGCCCTATGCGCGGGCTGTTATATGGGAACGTGCGTTCTACGCCAACTCCCGATGCTACCCTTCGCACTGTAAACGACTTCCTCACAGCCCCGCCCTGAATTTTAATAACAATTCCTTCGAAGTTCTGCAAGCGCTCTCTGGTTCCTTCAACTACCTTGACAAAGACGCGCACAGTATCGCCGATTTGAAGCTTGGGCAGGTCTGTTCTTAGCTGCTCTTTTTCTAGTTCCCGGATAATGTCCGACATATTATTCTCCCTTTACTTCATAGGCGTTCTTAATCGTGTATTGCGAACAGAGGACCGCCCGTTATCCGTTCGCCATTATAACACAGAGCAAATAACTTCGCAATGTTATTTTTCTGCCATTGCAATTATTGTAGATTGCAAGTTTACTGCCCCATAATAACCATCTACACTCATTCTGCATTATATCGTTAAGCTGCGTAAGCGTAAACTTTAGGCATTTGAATAGCGCTCCAAAAAGCGCTTAGTTCTTTCCTCTTTAGGGTTGCGCAAAACTTCTTCAGGCGTGCCTGCTTCTACAACTACACCGCCATCAATAAACAACACATTGTCGGATACCTCACGCGCAAATTGCATTTCGTGGGTAACTATAACCATTGTTGTCTTTTTCTCAGCAAGGCTCCTTATAACTTTTAATACTTCGCCTGTAAGCTCAGGGTCGAGCGCTGAGGTCGGCTCATCAAAGCAGAGGATGTCAGGGTTTAGTGCAAGCGCACGCGCAATAGCAACGCGCTGCTGCTGACCACCGGAGAGTTGGTGAGGGTAAAAATCAAGCTTATCGCTAAGACCTATTTGTTCAAATAATAGCTTAGCTCTATTTTCAATATCGTTTAAAGTTTCTTTTCGGTTTTCTTTAAAGCCCGCCATATCTTTTGCAAGTAGTTCACAGGCAAGAGTAACGTTCTTTAAGGCAGTATACTGCGGAAACAGGTTGAACGATTGGAAGACGAGCCCAAAGTGAAGCCTCTTTTTTCTAATCTCCTCTTCACTTTGCGTAGCAGGAACAGACGCGTCAAATATTATTTCGTTATTAACGCTTATACTTCCGCCATCCGGCATCTCAAGGAAGTTTAGGCACCTTAAAAGCGTAGTCTTCCCGCTGCCAGATGAGCCGATTATTGCGAGCGCTTGACCCTTTTGAAGGGAAAAGTCAATACCTTCTAAAACAGCAACATTGCCAAAACACTTTTTTAAACCTTTTACTTCAAGTATAGGCACAACTCTTCCTCCGCCATTTCTAAACCCTAAAATAATCAAGTTTGCGCTCAACAAAGCCAAACAGCAGCGTAAGCCCGCCGCAGAAAACCAAATAGAACACACCTGTGTAGAATAACGGCCAAATAACGCCCTTTGTCGTATATGTAAACGCAACCATAATAATTTCCATTAATGCTATAACCCTGGCAAGGGATGTGTCTTTAACAAGCGTAATTATTTCATTTGACATTGGGGGTACTATGCGCTTTACAACCTGAAGTAGAATAATCTTAAAGAAAATCTGAGTTTTTGTCATGCCAAGCACCTGGCCTGCTTCGTATTGGCCGCGCGGCACACCTTCAATTCCACTTCTGTATATCTCTGAAAAATACGCAGTGTAGTTAATTATAAAAGCAATAAGCACTGCTGTCATTTTTGGGAAAGCAGTTAAGCCAAACATAAGCCCAGGGCCGTAGTAAACTATCATAAGCTGAAGCATAAGGGGCGTTCCGCGAATAACCCACACAAACCCTTTAGATATAACTTTTAAAGGTTTGAACTTGCTCATTGAGCCAAATGATAAAAGAAGGCCAAGAGGCATTGCGCCAAACAGCGTAAAAAAGAATATAATACAAGAAAGCCAGAAGCCTTCAAGAAGCTTAGTTGTAACCGTCAAAAAGCTCATACATTATACCTGCCGCATTAGGGGCAGGGTAAGCCCCCGCCCCATATTAGTATTTAAAACAAAAGAGGGTTAGCCTGCGATAAGACGGTCTGCAAGGTCGTACTTTTCAGCTATTGCTTTAAGTGTGCCGTCTTTTAATAGGCCTGCGGTGATTTCGTTTACTTTCTTGACAAGTGCACTCTCAAGCCTGAAGCCTATTGCATATTCCTCATCCATAAGGTCTATTGCCTCTGAAACAACAATATTGCTGTAATCAGTGCCTGGGCCTGTCATTGCATACGCCATTGTAGCATCAATTACTGCTGCTTCTGCTGTGCCTGCCTTAACTTCGAGCAGAGCATTAGCCTGTGAGGCGACTGCTGTATACTTAGCGTCTGCAAGGTCAACCTCAATTGCGGATTCACCTGCTGAGCCGGTTTCTGCAACAACTGCAATGCCTGCAAGGCTCTCTTTGCTTGCGTACTTGCTTAAATCGTCACTGCGCACAAGCACAACCTGTTCATTTACTATATAGGGTGTGCTAAATGCCATGTTTTCCTTGCGTTCTTCAGTTACAGTAAGCCCGTTCCAAATGCAGTCAATGTTTTTAGCTTTTAGCTCAACTTCTTTTGTATCCCAGTTAATTACTACAAATTCAGGCTTAACACCAAGTTTTGCGCAAACTGCTTCAGCAAATTCTGTGTCAAAGCCAATGAGCGTACCGCCTTCATCATAATAGTTCATTGGCGCATACTCAGTTATGCCGATTATTAGCTTGCCGTTCTTTTTAATTCTTTGCAAATCATCTTCTGCTTGGCTTGCGCAACCTACAAGCGGTATAAGAAGCAGGGCAACCAGTAGAATACAAATAAACTTCTTCATGTTCTTCCTCCTGCATATTGTGTTATTTATCATACTAACATATTAGCGTAATAAATCAATGGCAAGTTGGCTTACCTAAACCTCATGGGCATTTGAAGAAGCTGAGCTTGATTGAATTAGCGGCTATTAGCCTAATATCCTTGTTAAACTTTAGCGAATTGTTTTATATATAAATATTAACTATACTGCATTAACTCAGCTCTTGCTGCCCTCATCTGGTTGTGAAGAAATGAGCTTTCTAAGCTCCGCCCGCTCAATTTTGGATAGGTGAAGTTCACGCAATAGCTCTGGCCGCACAGCTTGAGTTTTAAGAACTGCCTGTGCTTTACGCCATGCTTGTATGTTCTCGTGGTGGCCGCTTAGAAGGATTTCAGGAACAGATTTGCCATAAATTTCAGCTGGCCTCGTATACTGGGGGTATTCAAGCAATGTGTCGCAAAAGGATTCTTCTTCTGTTGAGTTTATGGAGCCGAGCACGCCCGGGATATGCCTGCTTACACAGTCAATAAGCACCATTGCAGGCAGTTCACCGCCTGTAAGCACATAATCTCCGATAGAAATTTCTTCATCTATTATATCCATTACACGCTCGTCAACGCCTTCATAATGCCCGCAAAGAAGAAGCAGCCGTTTCTCAAGCGCAAGCTCTTGAGCAAGCTTAGTATTAAGCGGTTTACCCCGTGGGGATAATAATATGCGCCGTGCAGGCTCTATGCCCTGCACGGCTTCTACGCAAGCATATATTGGCTGCGCCATCATAACTAAACCCGAACCTCCGCCAAATGGGTAGTCATCCGCTTTGCGGTGCTTATTGTCGGAGTAATCGCGGATATTGTGCACATAAACCGAAAGCAGCTCATTGTTTATTGCCCTGCCTAGGATGCTTGAGCCAAGCACTGAAGAAAACATCTCAGGGAAAAGCGTAAGCACATCAACTCTCAAAAACAGCAACCTCCTCAAGGAGCTCTGCATCAAGCACTATGCGCTTGTTTTCTGTATCAACAACAGAAAGCACCTTCTTTAGGGCAGGGATAAGCATATTGCATTCGCCTTCAATAACATATACATCATTTGCGCCTGTCTCTAAGACATCGGTTACTTTGCCATACCTCTTAGAGAGCGTATCGAATACCTCGCAGCCAATAAGGTCAGCAATAAAATATCTATCAGCAGGCAGGCGAACTGCATTTGCCTTATCCACACAAATATAAGCCCCACGTACTGCTTCAGCCTGTTTGCGCGTCTTAATGCCTTCGATATTGAGCAAAACCGCATCAGAGCCAACTCGAATACACTTAACTAAAACAGGGCTTCTCGCACCTTTATGCTCAAGATAAGCTTCTTTAAGGCAGCTAAACCTTGCTGAATCATCAGTTAACGGCTCTACCTTTACGCCCCCTTCAATGCCATGGGGTTTTATGATACAACCAATGCGGTAATACTCCATCAGACTATTTCCACAACATACCTTTTATCTTCGCGTGCTGAGGCAGCCTTAACAACTGTACGTATTGCTTTTGCAATGCGGCCTTGCTTGCCTATGACTTTGCCCATATCATCAGGCGCTACTGAAAGCTCTATAATTGTGGATTGCTCTTCTTCTTTAACAACAATACGAACTTCGTCAGGCTTATCTACCAAGCTTTCAGCAATAAACTTCACAAGTTTATCCATTATATTCTCCTTACTGTATTGCCCCGCTTTTCTTTAACAATGCACGCACAGTTTCAGTTGGCTGAGCGCCTTTTTTCATCCAGTTGATTGCTTTTTCATTATCAACAACCATTTCAACCGGGTTTGTTAGCGGGTTATAATAACCTATTTCTTCAATAAAGGCTCCATCGCGCGGAGCTGCGGAATCCGCCACTACTATGCGGTAAAAAGGTGCTTTCTTTGCGCCCATCCTGCGCAGCCTGATTTTAACCATTTTATTTCCTCCTGATTGTTAAATTATTATTTCAGCAGGCATACCTTTACCCTTAAAACGGGAACTGCATGCGCTTACTTCCTTTTTTGGGCTTGCCTCCCGCAAATTGACGCATCATCTTTTTTGAGGCATCGTATTGGTTTAGCAGGCGGTTAATTTCTTGGATACTGGTTCCGCTTCCTGCTGCAATTCGTCTTTTGCGGCTTGCGTTAAGTATCTCTGGTGAAGTTCGCTCAGCTTTTGTCATTGAAAGTATTATTGCTTCCATTCGCCCAAGCAGCTTTTCATCCGGCTGCAGGTTGCCGAGCTTTTTTGTATCCATCCCTGGCATCATGCCAAGAATTTCTTCGAGTGAGCCGATATTTCTCATTTGGCGGAACTGCTCTAAAAAATCAGCAAGAGTAAAACTGTCTCTTCTGAGCTTTTCAGTAAGCTCGCGCGCTTTGCTTTCATCAAATGCTGCCTGAGTCTTTTCGATTAACGAAAGCATGTCGCCCATACCAAGTATACGCGATGCCATTCGGTCGGGGTGGAATGGCTCAATATCCTGAAGCTTTTCGCCAATTCCGGAAAACTTAATTGGCTTTTTTGTTACTGCACGAACAGAAAGCGCTGCGCCTCCGCGAGTATCGCCATCAAGCTTTGTAAGAATTATGCCTGTAAGCTCAAGCGCTTCATCAAAAGCCTTGGCAATATTTACAGCATCCTGGCCTGTCATTGCATCTACAACAAGCAGTGTTTCAACAGGATGTACGGATGCTTTAATATCTCTTAATTCCTGCATCATTTCGTTATTTATATGGAGCCTGCCTGCAGTATCAAGCAGAACAACATCGTTAAAATGCTTTTTCGCATATTCAACAGCTGCAGATGCAATTTCAGCAGGCAGTATTGACTCGTGTGTAAAAACCGGGATACCAACTGCTTCCCCTACAACCTGAAGCTGGCGTATTGCTGCAGGCCTGTAAATATCGCATGCAACAAGCAAGGGTGATTTTGCGTACTGCTTTTTCAAATAAGCAGCAAGCTTTGCAGACATTGTAGTTTTCCCTGCACCCTGGAGCCCTGCTAAAAGAAGTACTGCAGGCGTAATTGAGCCAAACTCAAGTTTTGAATTTGCCCCGCCCATAAGGGCAGAAAGCTCTTCATTGACAATTTTTATGACCTGCTGGCCCGGCGTTAAGCTCTTTGTTACTTCGCTGCCTATAGAGCGTTCAACCACATCGGCAATGAACTGTTTAACTACGAGGTAGTTTACATCCGCTTCAAGGAGCGCAAGCCTAACTTCGCGCATTGCTTCTTTTACATCAGCTTCGCTAAGCCTCCCTTTATTGGTCAGCTTTTTAAATATAGATTGAAGTTTTGCGGATAGGCCCTCAAATGCCATATTAGACCTCCCATATTTCTTTAAGCGACTTTGCCAAAAGTAACAGGTTTTGCTTTTCAGGTTCTACCAAATTTAGAGCCTTAATATTTTTTGTAAGCTCGCCTAAACCATCGCGAACTGCTAAAGTGCGCTTTACAAGCCCAAGCCTTTCTTCAGCTTCAATTAGCTGCACTTTTGCCCTTTTTATAGTATCATGAACACCCTGCCTTGAAATCAATTCTTGTTCTGCAATTTCGCTTAAGGAAAGGTCTTCATCTACATGCAGTTTCATTAGTTCCTGCTGCCTCAATGTTAAAAATGCACCGTAATACGAGAGCAACAGGCCTAATTCTACGTTTTTCTCCAATTCATGCCACCTACTGCTGTAAAGGCTTTTAGCTTTACACCACAGTAATTATACAGCAGCCGCTACTATTGTCAACCTTTAATTTTTCGAGAAATCACGACCACCCCTCCAAGGGGTGGTTTGCTCTAGGGCTATAAGCCCAAGGA
>CAYWTY010000016.1:0-31034 GCA_964461335.1 uncultured Oscillospiraceae bacterium | reverse complement strand
TACCCATTGCTGGCGGGTTTGTCAACTTTCTTGTTGAATACATTTTTCCTTGCATAGTGTATAAGCGCAATTACAGCAAGCAGCATAGCAATTAAGAGCAGCACAATGTTCCAATAAGCTATCCATTGCCAAAAATGTTTGCACATTGTAGCAACAACACCAGCATTAAAAAACCCTGTTGCCGACTTCCCGAACCAATCCGCATATACGACAACTTCGCGCTTCCAAAGCAGGATACCGCCGACTATCATCAGCAACTCCTTGCCTGCAACAATCATTACGAGCCATAGCGGAATCCACCCCTTAAGAAGGAAGCATATTAAGGCTGCAATAAGCATGAGCTTATCTGCAAGGGGGTCGAGCACCTTGCCTACATCCGAAGTCCAGTTATTGCGCCGTGCAAGGTAGCCATCAAGCGAATCTGTAGCTATTGCAAGTAAGTATATACCCAAGGCTGCAAAGAACATTTCGCGAGTAAAGAGAAAGATAAAGACGCCAACCATTGCAATACGCATAGAGGAAAGTATATTCGGGATATGCTTCATCTTCAGCACCATCCGTTTCTGACCACTTGTTCATACAAGACAAGTATAACCTAAATACGCACATAGAGTCATCTTTTACAAATGCGACTGCTTTAAAAACAGGCAGCTCACCCGAAAATATGTTTTACTATTGAGCGCAAAAATCGCGCTGCAGACGCGATTTTTGCATATTCAAACTAATATATAATGTTAGGTTGACCCAAGCACACTGCGCTAAACTGTTAAATCCTCAACATAGAGCATTGTTACGCCTTCAGGGGCTTTTTGCTGCACTTGCTGTATAGGCGCTGCCTGTACTATAGGCGCAGCGGGTTTTGGGTTTTTTGCCTCCTTGCGTGCCTCAAAGAACTTGAGCGCAACCTGCGGGAAGAGCGCATAGCTTAAAACATCTTCTTCCTGCTCAATATAGTCTTTGATTTCTTCGCGGTATTTGTCGAGCTCAGGCTTAAGCAAATCTGCAGGCCGCCCTGTTATGACTTCCTCATCGCCAATTGCCATTTTACGGACTTCCTCATTGACCTCACCAGGAAGGCGTCCGTATTCACCGCGCAGGAGCGCTTTTGACTCTTTTGTAAACGTTTTGTACGGGCCGCCGCCAAGTATATTAAAAACAGCCTGGGAGCCAACAATCTGGCTTGTGGGCGTTACAAGAGGCGGGTAGCCGAAATCTTTACGCACGCGCGGGATTTCTTCAAGAACGTCATAGTATTTGTCCTCAGCGTTTGCCTGCTTAAGCTGCGAAATCAAGTTTGAGAGCATTCCTCCGGGAACTTGGTAGAGCAGCGTATTAACATCCACGCTTAGAACCTTCGGGTCAAGGCTGCCCTCTTTTGTGAGCCGCTCTGCTACGCCGCGGAAATACTTTGCAGCTTCAACTAACTTTAGAAGATCAAGCCCTGTGTCGTATTCTGTGTCTTTGAGCGTTGCAACAAGCGGTTCTGTTGCAGGCTGCGCTGTGCCATTGCCCATTGGCGAGAGTGCGCAGTCTACGATGTCAACGCCTGCCTGAACTGCCATGAGGTATGTCATATCCCCTGTGCCAGTGCTGTTATGCGTATGCAGGTGAATAGGAATATTAATTTCCTGCTTAAGGCGCTTTACAAGTGAATATGCTGCATAAGGAAGCAGAAGGTTTGCCATATCCTTAATGCAGATTGTATCAGCGCCCATCTGCACAAGCTCTTTTGCCATTTTTACAAAATAATCCTCATTATGTACAGGGCTTATGGTGTAGCTGATTGCAGGCTCGCAATGTCCGCCATACTTTTTTGTAAATTTAATGGCAGCTTCTAAGTTGCGGATATCGTTGAGCGCATCAAAAATTCTAACAACTTCAATGCCGTTTTCTATTGCTTTGCGGCAGAACTGCTCAACTACGTCATCAGCATAATGCTTGTAACCCAAGATATTCTGCCCGCGAAAAAGCATTTGCAGCTTAGTGTTTGGGAGCGCCTTCTTAAGCTGCCTGAGTCTATCCCACGGGTCTTCGTTTAAGAAGCGAAGGCAGCTGTCAAATGTTGCGCCGCCCCAGCATTCAAGCGACCAATAGCCAATGCTGTCTAAAATTTCGCACGCAGGGAGCATATCCTCAGTGCGCATGCGCGTAGCAGCCTGCGATTGGTGCGCATCGCGCAAAATTGTATCTGTTATAAAAAGCTTCTTTGCCAAACTATATCTTCCTCCTTATTTAAACAGCGACAGGAACACGCCTGCTGCAATCGCAGAGCCAATGACGCCTGCTACATTCGGGCCCATTGCGTGCATCAGGATGAAGTTGCCTGGCTTATCCTTTTGGGCTACTACCTGCGAAACACGGGCTGCCATAGGTACAGCAGATACGCCTGCAGAACCAATAAGCGGGTTGATGGGCTTTTTTGAAACAAGGTTCATCAACTTGCCAAGGAGCACCCCGCATGCTGTTCCGCCTGAAAATGCGATAACACCAAGTGCAAGTATTATTAATGTGCGTGGGCTTAAGAACGAGGCTGCAGTAGCAGTTGCGCCAACAGAAATCCCAAGGAATATCGTTACAATATTTATAAGCTCGTTCTGCGCTGTTTTTGAAAGCCGCTCAGTAACGCCGCATTCACGGAAGAGGTTGCCAAGCATTAAGAACCCTACCAAAGGCGTTGCAGACGGCACAAGCATTGAAACGAAGATTGTTACAACTATTGGGAAGAGCACCTTTTCTGCTTTGGATACCGGCCTTAGCTGCTCCATTGTAATCCTTCGTTCTGCTTTTGTTGTTAGCGCCTTCATAATTGGCGGCTGAATTACAGGCACAAGCGCCATATACGAATATGCGGCAACTGCAACAGGCCCAAGCAAATCAGGCGCAAGCTGCGTTGTAACATATATTGCGGTAGGCCCGTCCGCGCCTCCGATTATGCCTATTGAGGATGCCTCGCGAAACCCGAACGCAAGCTCCGGGAATAGCTCTGTGAGCCAAAGTGCGCCAATAAAAGTAATGAAAATCCCAAGCTGCGCAGCTGCGCCCATTAAAAGGCTTTTAGGGTCAGCAATTAGCGGCCCGAAGTCAGTCATTGCGCCAACACCCATAAAGATAATTGATGGGTAGATGCCAAGCTTTACGCCAAGATAGAGATAGTCGATTAAACCTGCGGTTTTATCAAACACACCCCATTGAACGCTCCCGCCTGAGAAGAGCTCTGCATGGTACATCCCTGCCCCAGGGAGGTTCGTTAAGAGCATACCAAATGCAATTGGAAGCAGAAGCAAAGGCTCGAACTGCCTGACGATTGCCAAATAGAGGAGCACACATGCAACGCCAATCATAATCAGCACACGCCAATCCGCGCTAATCAGGGCAAAGCCTGTGGTGCCCAGAAAATCAATAAATGCTTTCATCGCATGTACTCCTTAAATTATACTTACACATACTAACCAAGAACACAAAGCACGTCCCCGGTATTTACAGATGCTCCCACAGAAACATTCACTGAAGAAACAGTTCCAGCCCCTGGAGCCATGATTTCGTTTTCCATTTTCATTGCTTCGAGTATCATCAGCACGTCGCCTTCGTTAACAGAATCTCCTGCTTTAACATTAACAGCAAGAATACTGCCAGGCATTGGAGAATTAACGCTTTGCCCGCCTGCAACAACAGGGTGCGCTGCAACTGGAGCAGGCGCAGGGGCTTGAACAGGTGCTGCTACAGGCACAGGAGCAGGGGCAGCATTCGGCATAGCTGCAACTGGAGCAGCAGCAGCGCCGCTTAGTTCTTCAACTAAGATTTCATAAGATGTGCCATTGACATTAACAAGGAATTTACGCATTTGAGTTCCTCCTGATAATCTTTTCTTAACGGCTAAACGCCGAATTCGTTAAAACAGGCCTTACACCTGGCGGATAGAATGTATAACAAAGCTTGAAGCGTCGCCGCCAACCTGCGTTGCTACAGCTGCAGAAACTGCTGCAACAAACTCATTTCTATTTGGCGCTTCGCTTGCTGGCTGAATTGAATGAATCCTCAGCCCTGCAGGCTCGCTGCCCATATAGGTCGCTATTGTAGCTGCTACAGCAGCAGTAAACTGCTGCCTGTTTGGCACAGCTTCAACAGCAGCTGCAGGCATCTTTGCTGGAGCAGGTTTTACTGGTTGCTCCTTCGCCTTTTTGGAGCCGTCGCCCGATAGTCTACACATAGAGCTCATGAGCTTGCTGATATATACAAGCGATATCAACCCAAGGAAGACTATACCAATACCTAGAGCCATGACTCCCCACCCTGTGATTTGCATAACTTTCACCTCCTGTTAAAAGCAATAATTATAGTTTGGACTACCTGTTAAACAATATTTATGGCTGTCTGTTATTTAAACCGACAAAACGCCACATACTCCCTCATTTTAATACACAGCCATTCTAACATTAAAAACAATAGGATTTCAAGCATGTTTTAAAAAATATTAAAGTTACAAATCCCAAACCGCACAGAACTGGCATATTATACCTAACAAATGCAATAACTGCTCTGCTATAATTGTTCCTTATCGTTAGGCAGGCTATCGAGCCAAGCCAAATCTTGGCTTGAAGCATATCTCCACTCTCCTATCGAAAGCCCTTTAAGGCTGAGTCTGCCGATTTTCTCCCTGCTGAGAAATAATGTTTTGCGCCCTACTGCTTCGAGCATGCGCCTTACCTGGCGGTTACGTCCCTCATAAATGGTTATAGAAAAACTTGTTCCGAAAGGTTCGGCTTTTCTCACATTCTCAACACGCGCAGGCAAAGTCATGCCATCATCAAGCTTAAGCCCTTGCCTGAGGCATGTTATTTGACTTGGTGTAAGCACACCATCGCAAATTGCATTGTATGTTTTTGGGATGCTGTATCGCGGGTGGGTAAGCTTGAGCGAGAGCGCTCCGTCATTTGTCATGATGAGCAGGCCTTGAGAGTTAAAATCGAGTCTTCCTGCGCTATACAACCTAAAAGGTAAGTCTGAAAAATAATCGCTTACTGTTTTTCTGCCCTGAGGGTCGCTGTTTGTGCATATTACGCCGCGTGGTTTATTAAAAAGAATGACAACCCGCTCAA
Source organism: uncultured Oscillospiraceae bacterium (assembly GCA_964461335.1). GTDB lineage: Bacteria > Bacillota > Clostridia > Christensenellales > CAG-138 > JAKJBL01. The sequence continues at coordinate 25,938 of CAYWTY010000016.1, read as the reverse complement.
AGGTTTGCCTTACGAGCGAGTTGTCAAACATAATAATATCCTTCTCCGGGTTTACGGTAGAGCCAAGTTCAGCGATTTCGCCGTTTACGCAAACCCGCCCCTGTTGAATATACTCCTCACATTGCCTTCTGGAGGCTATGCCTGCTTGTGAAAGATATTTTTGCAGTCGCATTCCTTACCATCCGGGATTCTACCCAAGCCAACCGCGCACAAGCTCCTTTAAATAATACGGATATTCCTTGCGCATTACAGTTTCAGCTGCGCTTAGAGGAACACTTGAAAGCAGCCTGCCGTCACACCATGCCTCAATTTCTCCTACCCGCTGCCCTTGCTGTATAGGGGCAAGCAAAGTTTTTGGGCAGGTTACCCTTAATGTAACAGCTTCTTCTGCTTCTTCATTCCTTAGCGGTATTAGTATATCCTCTTCCGGAAGGATTTCCAAGGTGGGTTCTACACCTTTATCTATTTTAACTACACAAAATGTTTCTTTTGAGCTTACAAACTTCCGCCAGGTGTATGCTTTAAACCCATAGTCGAGCAAACTCTTTGAGGCGTTCCACATATCCGGAGCATTAAGAACAGCGCCTACTATTGTTTTACCCTCGCGCTCTGCAGAAAACACAAGGCAGCGCCCGGAAGCTTTTGTAAACCCTGTTTTTATGCCATTGCCGCCTTCGTACTGCCATAACAGCTTATTCTTATTTTTAAAGGTTCTGACAATGTCGCCGGATGATGTCTGCTTATATTTTGTATTAACAATTGTGCGGAAAGTCGGGTTCTTCATTGCTGCGCTTGCAATGAGCGCCATATCATAGGCAGATGAATAGTGCTCTGCATCATGGAGCCCGTTTGGGGTTACGAAGTGGGTGTTTGTGCAGCCAAGTGCTGCTGCGCGTTGGTTCATCATTTCGGCAAACCCTTCAACTGAGCCCCCCAAATGCATTGCAATAGAGACTGCTGCGTCATTGCCTGAAGCAAGCATAAGGCCATAAAGCAGGTCTTCCATAGTCAGCTTTTCGCCCAAATTCAAATAAATGCTCGACCCTTCCTTGCCGTAGGCTTCCTTTGGCACAGTAACGAGCTCATTAAGCTTTGAAGTTTCAAGCGCAACCAAAGCTGTCATTATTTTTGTTGTGCTTGCCATTGGCAAGCGTGTATGCGCATTTTGGGCAGCAAGCACGCGCGTAGTTTTGCCATCCATTATAACCGCTGCGCAAGCAGAAGAATAAGCTTCAGGCGCAGCAAGCGATACTGCTGCACCTGCAAAAGCAAATATAATCCCAAGCAATGCGCAAAGCCACTTTGCCTTCATTAACTCACCTGTTTTTGCTTAGATTCATTCTGCAGGGCTGGCAGGCTGTGCCTCGCTTTTTTCCTGAAGCTTAGAGTCATGCTTATAACTGCATGCCTCTTTTATAATTCTATCAAGCTCCCTTAAAGATTCCGGCACCATTTGAATAATGCGATCCAGCGTACAGCTGTAATTTGCAGGCAGAACATGAACAACACCTGCATTTATTGCAAGAAATGCCATGGGCGTAAGGTTCATGCCTGCTACGGATGTGCCTGCAAAAGGATGCGTGCTTTCTCTTGGTGCTGCCTCTGTGCCTTCCGCTCCATGCCCGCCCTTAATCCCGTATTCCCCGCCGCCGGAAAGAAACCCGAGACATACCCGCGAGACCGGAACAATTACAGTATCGCTCCCAGTCATTATAGGGTCGCCAATAATAGTATTGACATCAACCATTTCCTTGAGTTGTTCCATGGTTGTCTTCATGATGTTTTCGATAGGATGCGCCATGCCGCCATTTGCCCCTTTCTATTTTTCAAATGCCATATTACTATAGCGCTAATAATATGTATCGGAGGGCAATCCGCTATGCCTTCCAATTTTAGGTTAAATATATCTTTTGTAAAATCTGGCAGTATCTTTATTGAAAGTGCTTTATGAAATTCTGCAGCGCAGCAGGCAAAAAGCACGCATTGCAGCGCAACAGAAGAAGCGCCTGCAAGCATAACTGCTAAAAACGCATCATCCTTAACCCCTATTTCACCGTTAATATAAAGGCGTTTAAGCAAAACATGCTCCCATATGCTTTTTAGCGGAAACTTCATTCGTCCTTCGCGAGGGCTGCCTTGCCCTGGTCTCCAAATTATTCTTGGCTCCTCGCTGCCTTTGTTTATAAACACAAAAAGAGAGGGTTTTTTTAACAGATTTGCTTCAAGCAAATAGGATAAGCGAAACAGCCCGCCATAAAAGCAGATATTGATTTGCGCTTTTGCGCCACGCGGCATATCCAAGCGTAAATTTACTTTTAGCCGAACCGGCCAAATAAGCGCTGCAGCTAATAATGCAGCAAAGACAATAATAAATATAAGAACCTTGCTCAACCCAGGCACCCCCCACAAAAAAACAAAACAGGGCATTCATAGCATGCCCCGTTGCGCGACTATATCGCATTGATTGTTAAGTTAGATTAATACCCGAGCGCTAAAGCCTTTTTTAAAACATCCCGTGCAACAGGCGCTGCATTTCTCCCGCCGCTTCCTCCTTTTTCGAGTACAACGCACACAGCAAGCGGATGCTCATCACCCTCAACAAAGCCCGTAAACCAAGCATTGGGTTCGTTTTCAGCTGAAGAGGTTTCTGCAGTTCCTGTTTTGCCGCCTATTGTAACCCCATTTATGCTGGCGCTCCTGCCAGTTCCGCTTTTTACAGCCAGTTCCATGTATGCCTTTAGCTCAGCTGCTTCGTTTTCAGCCATGCCCCTTCGATAAATCTCAGGCTTAAGCAGGTAAGTATTTGAGCCCATTGCATTTTTTACGCTCAAAAGAAGCTTAGGCTCCATCATGACTCCGCCGTTTGCAACAGCCCCTGCTATCATACACATGTGCAGCGGTGTAACAAGGCTCGTATGCTGCCCTATGCCAAGCCAAGCAAGGTCTGAAGCTTTTGAAGCTTGCCCCATACTGCTTGAGGCTGCAACCATGTCGTCAAAAAGGAAGTCATCGTTTAGCCCAAGCTCCTTTGCTACGCGCTTTAACCGCTTTTCGCCTACTTCCAAGGCCAACTGCGCAAATACATGGTTGCACGATTTTGAAAACGCAGTTTCTAGGTTAAGCTTGCCATGGTATTCACCGTTATAATCGCGGACAACACGATATTTACCGCTCATGCCTGGCTCGCTTGTTTCTTTTGCCTCTTCGTCCTCCTGCGGTGTTATTTGCATATTCTCAAGATACGCACCGGTTTTCCCATCAAAAGCAAGAGGGCCATCACATAAAAACTCCCTTTCTGCTACACCGGGCAAATAACGAATTGCAGCAATAGCAGTTACAAGCTTAAAAACAGACCCTGGAGTATAACGGCCGCCTGTCGCTCTGTTCACCATTGCGCTCTCGTTTAGCTCGCGCTTGCCGCTTAAATAATCCGCCACATATTTTGGGTCAAAAACAGGCTTGCTTACGCAAGCAAGCAGTTCGCCTGTTTTGTAATTCATGACTATAACAGCTCCATTGCGCTCACCCATGCTTTCATACGCAGCTACAGAAAGGTTTGCGTCAATAGTAAGCGTTATATCTGACCCATGGCTCTTTTTACCGGAAAACTCATTTGTTATCCGCTCAAAAATACTTTGTTCAAAGCCAAGTAGGTATTTAGAAAAGAAGTTTTCCGCGCCAAAGGTTTGCCCGTAATTATCGCCTACTATATGTGAGGTTGCCTTGCGGATAGAGGAACTGCTTATATAAACGCGGTCTCCGCTATTATCGGTTGTTGCAAGCTTTTCCCCTGTTCTATCTAAAATATCGCCCGCAATTATATTGTTTTTTTGATTCTTGAGCCTTGTATTGTAAGGGCTTGAAAACCAGCGCGTACCATACGCGTTAAAAATATAGACCAGGTATACGCTCAGCACGATAAAAAGAGCAGAGAAAATAACAAGCATGCCTTTTATGTTAGAGCGCGTGTTCATTTAGCCATCTCCTTTAGAGCGCGTTCAAGCGTCTCGCCGCCCTGTATTGCTACCCCCTCAAGTATGCCAAGGAGCATCATGCTTGCTATTATTGAGCTTCCCCCATAGCTTACGAAAGGAAGCGTTATGCCTGTAAGCGGAATAAGCTTTATAACCCCTGCAATTATAATAAAGCTTTGGAGCGTAATTAAGACAGTGCAGCCAAAAGCTACTAGCATCATAAAGCGGTCAGGTGCATTTAGTGCGACAAGTGCGCCGCGAACAATAAAAACAAGATAGAACGCGATTACGCACACACCCATAATTACGCCAAACTCTTCGCAAATAACGGCAAATATATAGTCAGTATGATATGCAGGGATGAGCTTTGGCGAACCGCGTGTAAGGCCCATTCCCCACAGGCCGCCGCTTGCAATAGCCATGAGCCCCTGCGCAATTTGGTAGCCTTTGCCTGAATAAGTAGCCCATGGGTTCTTCCATATGGCGACGCGCACACGCACATGGTCAAAAATATAGTAGCTTGCAAGAGCGCCAGCGCTCCCTGCAGCAAGCCCAAGCAAGGTGAGGCCCTTATTGCCTGTTGCAACATAAAAAACTACAAGCGCTGTGCCTGCAATAAGAACTGCAGCGCCTAAATCGCGCTCAACTACGAGAAGAGCGACAACTGCACACACAAAAAAGAGCAAAGGCCAAATCCCGCGCAAATCCCGTGAGTTGGTAAGCCAGTGTGCAAGCACAAAGACTGTGCCTACCTTAACAAATTCAGAAGGCTGGAAGTTCTGGCCGCCTATAGTTATCCAGTTTCGGGCGCCGTAGACCTCATCTCCAACTATAAGCAGCGCAAAGAGCAACCCTATGCAGCCAAGGATTATAAGCCAATTAACCCTTCTGAAAATATTGGGTCTTCGCATAAAGAGAATGCAAATTACCATTGCAAGCATACCTATGCCAAACCAGACTACCTGCCTAAAGGCTATTGCAGCCTCAATGCGATACTGAATAATCAAACCCATTGCAACAAGCAGGTTTGCAATAATCAACAAATATCTATCAAGATGGCGAAAGATTGCAGTTAGGGATACATATTGAAAAAGCAGCATTGCAACAAGGATTCCCCCAAAAGCAAGCGCTGAATAGTCCAGCTCCCCTGCATTGCGAAACGCAAGAAGGGCGAATGCGCTTAATTCAAAAATTATAATGAGCGTAAGAAGGCCTGCAGCGCTTACGCGCTTCCATTTATACATCTTCACCCTCCTCACCGCTTAAATGCAATATGCAGAGAAACTCACCCAGCTGCAGCTTATCCTCAGTGTAGAGGTATTCCTCATGCCTTCCTATTCGTTCGTCATTTAAAAGAACACCCAGCCTGCTACCATAGTCTGAAATATAGAGCCCGCCCTTTTTTTCATATATAAAGGCATGGGTTGGCGCAAGCGAGGGAAGAGGCAGTGGGATACTGCATCGCTTGCTCCTGCCTATTGTGTTTTCGCGGCCAAGCGGATACCGTTTGCCTAAGAGTTCCTCAGGCAAAAGCGCTTCGAGATACCCGGGTGACACAGAGCGAACCTTCTTTTTTATTTGCTGCACTGCCCTAAATTCGCTAAAGGAATGCTGCACCAGCCTCAAAAGGATATAGACGATGAGCAGCAAAAAGAAATAGCGCATACTCGATGCAACAATGTCGTATGCATTCGCGTACATACCCTAACCCCTTTGTCTTTGAGTGAATCATACCACAAACAAACACCCAATTATGTGGCAAGAATATTAAATCTAAAGAATTGCGGTTAAATTTTATAAGATTAAGCGCGCAAGTGTGGATGCCGCCTTTTTGGGCTCCTTTGAAGCAGGCGCAGCGCATTAAGAACACATAAAAGCGCGACACCAACATCTGCAAATACTGCCATCCACATGCTTGCATAACCCAAGACGCCTAAAAGCATAACAAGGCTTTTAGCTAAAAGAGCAATAAAGATGTTTGCGCGGGCAACAGAAATTGTCCGCCTGCTTATGCGGATTGCCTCATAAATTGCATGAAGTTCAGATGTAAGCAAAACAACATCAGCAGCTTCAACAGCCATATCCGTGCCGCTATTGCCAATTGCCATGCCAACATCAGCACCCATTAAAACAGGAGCATCATTTATGCCGTCTCCAATAAACAAGACGCTTCCGCGCTCTTCGCGTATGTGCTGCATATAAGTCAGCTTCTCCTCAGGCAGAAGCTTATAAAAGACTTCATGTGCGCCTACCTCTTTAGCAACAAGCTTAGAAGGCGCCGCTGCATCCCCTGTAAGTATAGCAGTATAGCCGATTAGATTATTAAGGTTTTCGATTGTATTTTTTGCATCCTGCTTTAGCTGATCTGCAATTACAACAGCGCCTGCATACTCCCCGGAAACTGCAATATAAGCTACTGTCCCCTCAAGTAGCTCAGGCAGGCGGATGTTGTTTTCCTCCATAAGCCTTGCATTCCCAACCAGCACAGGCTTACCCTCAACAACTGCTTCTACGCCTCTTCCTGCAAGCTCCTTTACTTTTTCCGGCTCTATATGCGCTGACGCTGCTTTAATTATAGCTGCAGCAACAGGATGCGGGCTAAAGTACTCACTAGATGCTGCAAGGCGCAGCAACTCCGCTTCACTAAAGCTGCCTGCAGGTAGCACTTTTTGGACCTCGAACACACCGCGTGTTAAGGTGCCTGTTTTATCAAACACAACTGCCTTAATTCCAGCGAGCGCTTCCATACGGTTTGCGCCTTTAAAAAGCACCCCGCGCCCGGATGCATTTGCAAGCCCTGCAAAAAATGTCATAGGCACACTCAGCACTAGGGCGCAGGGGCAAGAAATCACTAAAAACAGCAAAGCCCTGTGCAGCCAGAGGGAAAACCCCCCAAGCCCAAAAATTGGGGGCAAGGCGGCAAGCAGCGCTGCAAGCCCGACAACAACAGGCGTATAAACCCTTGCGAACCTTGTAATGAAATTTTCAAGCTTTGGCTTGCCTTTAGCAGCATCTTCAACTGCTGAAAGGATTCTGCCTGCTGCGGATTGTTCAACAAGGCGCAGCACCTCTGCTTTTAGCGGGCCTGACTGGTTTATTGCGCCTGACATAAGCTCGCTTCCAACAACTGCAGCAACAGGCGCAGATTCGCCTGTAATAGCGCTATTATCTACACGACTTTCTCCAAAAAGCACCCTTGCATCAAGTGCTACGCGCTCGCCCGGCTCTATTAGGATTTGCTCGCCTACACGAACAGCCTCAGGTTTGACAGTTTCCCAAATTTCGTTTCGAAGCACGCTTACAGTATCCGGCCGCAAATCCACAGCTGAGCGGATACTCTCTCTTGAGCTGTCGACTGCAAGCTCTTGAAAGTACTCACCAACCCTATAAAAAAGCATAACAGCCACAGCTTCGCTATATTCCCTAAGTGCAATTGCGCCAAGCGTAGCAACCCCCATTAAGAAGTTCTCACCAAAGACTTGGCCGCGACCAATATCAAAGAGAGCCTTTATAAGCACAGGCACACCCAAAAGCGCGTATGCCAGAACATACAAAACTAAGCTTACGCCTCCTGAGGTTAAAAGCGCTAAAATATAAACAGCTGCACCGAGCACAATAGGAAGCGACTGCTTTATGCTGTATCTTGGCCTCTTTTCATTGCTGCACAAAGCACAGGAATGGCCGCTATGGTCACTTTCGCTGACTTTATGGTCGTGAAAACTGCTCACAATTTACCTCTTGCTTTCTTATTTCTGCGCTGACCCTAAAACTATACAGGCCGCCTTTAATGCCTTGCGTACATATCCGCTCCTAAATTTTAAGTTGAAGTGTTCTCCTTAGGAGCTTGTCCGCTTACTTCGCTTAAAAACGGATATGTTCAGCTTCCCAAACAGGTATGCCCGACCACCCCGCCTGCTTAAGCGCTTCAATAAAATAATGAGGCGGGGGCGCAAAAAAGGACATTTCTTCTCCTGAGCGGGGGTGCGTCAGGCTGAGCCTATATGCATGGAGCGCCTGCCCCTTTAGCCCAAGCTTTGGTTTTGAGCTGCTGTATACAGTATCCCCTGCAACCGGGTGGTGCATATTGGCGGCGTGTACGCGGATTTGGTGCGTTCGCCCGGTTTTAAGGCTTGCTTCCAAAAGCGTAAACTGCCCAAGGCGCTCGAGCACCCTCCAATGCGTAAGCGCACAGCGACCGCTTTTTACTACAGCCATGCGTTTGCGCAGAACCGGGTGCCTGCCAATAGGCGCGTTTACAACTCCGCTATCCTCTTTTACATTGCCTTCGACAAGGGCAAGATATGCGCGGTAAACGGTTTGCGCCTTAAACTGGGCTGCAAACGAAGCATGCGCATAATCGTTTTTTGCAACTGCAAGAAGGCCTGAGGTCATTTTGTCCAGTCGGTGCACTATCCCAGGGCGCATAACGCCTCCTATCCCAGATAAATCTTCAAGTGCAAATAGAAGGGCATTAACAAGCGTACCATTGAGGTTACCAGGAGCAGGGTGAACAACCATACCCTGCGCTTTGTTTATTATTGCAAAATCCTGGTCCTGATAAACTATTTCAAGCGCAATCTCTTCAGAAGTAATATTGAGCGGCTTAGCTTCTTTTTCAAGGAGCAAGACTGTTTCACCTACACGAAGCCTATACCCGGGCTTTTCAGGCACACCCTTAACAAGCGCAGCGCCCTCTGCAATATAGCGCTGGATTTGGGCACGGCTCACTCCGCTTACACGCGCCAAGAAAATATCCAGACGCTCGCCCTGAATATCGGCTGCAAATACAAGCCCCTCTTTCACAGGTTGGCTTCCGCTTGAAAGCTCGTGCTCTAAAACAGGTTCTTTGCTGCGAGTACTTTGCATTACTCAGCCTTAGCGCCATTTTCCGGCTGCTTACAGTCAGGCTGTAAAAGTACTTTACCTTTACCAAAAGAAATATCAAAAGCCAATAGAAATGCGCCTATTGTAACGCAACTGTCAGCTACATTAAAAATTGCAAAGTTTATTAACCGAAAATCGAGCATATCCCGCACATAGCCAAGCACAATACGGTCAATGAGGTTGCCAAGCGCTCCTGCAAGAATTAGCGCAAGGCTTATGCGCAGCAGCAAATGCTGATGCCTGCCCTTTTTTATAAGAAACCCGACAAGCACTGCACACGAAAGCAATGAAACTGTTATAAGCAGCCACCTGCTGCCTGAAAGCATACCAAATGCTGCCCCAGTATTATGTGCGCTGGTAAAATGAAAGACATCCTTCCACAGCGGCACGGAAGACCCAATAGGCATTAAGTGCGTATCTGTAAGATATTTCACTAACTGGTCAAGCCCCACAAATGAAAGAACTATAATGGTTTCAAGCATAGCTTCCTCCGGATAAATAAATGCAAACTTATCTTAATGCGTGCTTTAGAGTAAACTCAACTGCCCGCAGTTTTTATATACCAACGTGGGATTGTTCTTAATACATCTGTGCTTCTGACATCCCCGACATTGTGAATATCCGCACTGTAAACAAGGCTGTTCATCCTAAAATAGAGCATAATAAACGGAAGTTCCTTTATAAACTCCTGCTGTAAAGCTGAGTGCGCTTCGCGCATTGTTTTTTCATCAAGTGCAGAAGATGCGCTTTTTAAAAGCGGCTTCCAGCGCTCTACAGGGATATTCCCGTAGTTGCGGCTCCCAGTCAGGTATGGGGCAAGGTTCCCGCTGCGCTCAAGGTTAAAGCCTGCAAGCGCAAGGTCAAACTGGCCTGATGAAAGCTTCTTTACAAAGTCGCTTTCTTCATCAGCAATACTTAGCTTTGCTGTTACAACCTCGGTTTCTATGCCGACTTTTAAAAGCTGAGCTGCAATAAGCGCAGCTGCATTATTTCTATATGCATTTTCTGTGCTTTCGTTTACAAGAAGCTTTAGCTTTAGCTTCCTTGAGCCCTGCTCTAAAATGCCATCACCATCAGCATCTATTAAGCCTGCAGAAGCCAGTAAGGAACCTGCGCGGGCAGGGTCATAATCGAAGCTTTTTGTGCCTGCATCATAAAGAAAGGAATCAGGCGGAACAGGCACATCGCAAATTGTCGCACGGTTCATATAGACATTGGAAACAATTGAACTTCGGTCTATGGCATGCGCAATTGCCCTACGGATATCCGCATTTCGCAAACTTGCATTATTATGGTTTACAAGCAGCACCTCAGCATCCTGCGACATAATGTCAAGCACATTGGTTACGCCCTCTTCACGATATTTTCCTGCTGAGACAGTTGAAGTAGGTACCATGTTGAGCAGCCCTGCCTCATAAGAATCGAGCGCAACTGCATTGCTTTCGCGTGAAAAGCAGCGGATACTCTCGATATAAGGCGCCTGTTTCCACCAGCGAGGGTTTTTTGAAAGCTCGACCATTGTCTCAGATGCGCTTACGACCTTGTATGGCCCTGTTCCATTGGCTGAAGCAGATGATGAGCTTGAGCTGAGCACCGGAAATAAAAGCGAATACAGTGCTGCTGCACCGGGTGTTTTCATTGTGATGCGCAAGGTCGAAGCATCAACCTGTTCTATTTGCTCTATATCCCCTGAAGCTTCAAAATAATATGTGGAACTTCCATAGCTTTTGAGTTTTGAGAATGTATATATAACATCCTCCGCATTGAGCATTTCGTCTCCTTCATGCCAAAACACATTGTTTCTAAGCACAACAGTCCACACACGCCCTGTTTCGTCCGAGCTCCACTTTTGGGCGAGCGCAGGCACAATCTTGTTGCTTTCATCGCATGAAACGAGCGATTCATACACAAGAGAATACATATTGCGCATTTCCTCTGTGTTGACCAACAAAGGGTTTGCGCCTATGCCACCCTCGCTTACAAATGGGTTCCTCGGAATGGGCAGCAAGAGCTCCCCCCCTGCAACAGGTTGAGCTTCGGGTGTTGCTGTTGGCAAAGCAATAGGGGTCGCCGAAGGTTCAGGCATACTGCTTGCCCTGCATGCAGCAAGGCAAAGCGTACACAGCAGCAGCCCAGCTTTAAAAAGAGTTTTTGTATAGGCGTTTGTATTTTTCATATGCACGCTGAACTTTTTCAACATAATTTTTTGTTTCTCTAAACGGAATATCCGTTAGCTGCCCATCTTTTGAGAGTAAAGGGTCTTTAAGCCACTTTTCAACATTGCCGTGGCCTGCATTGTATGCAGCAAGCACAAGAAACCTGTCTTGCTTAAACCGTTCGGTTAAAAACTCTAAATACCAGCACCCAAACCGGATATTCAGCTCCGGCTCAAAAAGCATATCAGAACTGAATGGTTCCACAGCAAGTTTTCCCGCTATCCACTTCCCTGTTTCAGGCATTACCTGCATAAGCCCAAGTGCGCCTGCAGAGCTTACTGCATCCTTCTTATTGCTGCTCTCGATATGTATAACCGAGGCAACAAGGTATGGGTCAAGTGAATATTCGACAGAATACAGCTTAATTAGCTCAGGATATTTCAACTTGTAGGTTCGCCTTTCAAGTACTCTGCCAAGATAAAGCGCAGTCGCAACAGCCAAAAGAAGCAGGAGCGCTGCAACTGCTATATAAATAAAAGTACCCCTGCCCTTAACCAATAACACGCCTTCTCTTTCTAACAGCTTATTCACCGGCTACGCTTAAATAAAGCGAGTCTACCTTAGCATAAAGCGCCTCAAGGCTCCCGGAATTCTCCAATAACCTGTTTGCGTACTTGCGCTTTTCTTCCTGCGGCATTTGGCTTAGGATTCTTGCCCTTGCCTCAGCTTCAGAACAGCCATCGCGCAGCATAATCCGCTTAATGCGCACAGCTTCTTCTGCTACAACCAACCAGGTTTCATCCATCTCCTTGTGCATCCCAATTTCAATAAGCAGCGGCACTTCGTAGAAGATTGGTCTGTTTGGCGCCATATTGAGATAATACGCCCCCTGCTCTTCCATACGCTTTTTAATAAGGGGGTGAAGCAGCGCATTGACTGTGCGCCTTTCGGTTTCATCCGAAAAGATTATTTTTGCAAGTGCGCGTCTGTTGAGCTCACCGCTATCGAGCAAGATTCCTGCCCCATATCGTTTTACAAGCCGGTCAAGCCCCTCCTCGCCTGGTTCTACAACCTGCCTTGAAGCAATATCAGCATCAAGCACAAGCGCGCCTAAACTGCGCAGCCTCTTGGACACCGTTGATTTACCAGCGCCTATACAGCCTGTAAGACCTATTCGCTTAGGCAGCACTGGGCCGTTCATTTGGTATCATACCAGCTATTGCCTGAGCAAACCTCAGCAACAAGCGGCACATTAAGTTTCATTGCGTTTTCCATACAATCCTCAACAAGCTCAGCTACCTGCTCTGCCTCTTCCTTTGGCGTATCAAAAATCAGTTCGTCATGAACCTGAAGCACAAGCTTTGCTTTAAGGTTCCTTTCCCTAAGCAGCCTGTCAGCGCGAACCATTGCAAGCTTAATAATATCCGCTGCGCTTCCCTGTATTGGCATATTAAGCGCAACGCGTTCACCGAATGAGCGAGTGTTGTAATTCCCGCTTTTAAGTTCAGGCAGGTCGCGCCTTCTGCCAAGCAGGGTTTTAACATACCCATCTTGCTTGCCCTTTTCTATACTGCGGCTCATATATGCACGCACCCCAGGGTAGCGGTTAAGATAGAGTTCAATATACTCTCCTGCACGCCTTCGGCTTATGCCAAGGTTGCGAGCAAGCCCAAAATCAGAAATACCATAGACAATGCCGAAGTTTACAGCTTTTGCTGCGCTGCGCTGTTGAGAAGTTACTGAAGAAGGCGGCACTCCGAACACCTCAGATGCAGTTCTTAAATGAATGTCGCCGCCTTTTTTGAAGTTTTCCGACATTGCTTCATCTGCGCTTATATGCGCGAGCAGCCGAAGTTCGATTTGGGAATAATCTGCACCAAGAAGCACATTTTGGGGGCTTGCTATAAACGCCTTGCGGATTTCCCTGCCTAAATCTGTCCGAACTGGGATATTTTGCAGGTTTGGCTCAGTGCTTGAAATTCGCCCTGTTGCTGTTATGTTTTGGTTAAAACTTGTATGCACACGGCCATCACGCGGGGATATTACACCAAGCAGTCCGTTAATAAAGGTACTTTTAAGCTTTGCAAGGAACCTGTATTCCTGAACAAGGGGAACAATCGGGTTCAAATCCGCAAGCTGCTCTAAAACATCTGCATCTGTTGAATAGCCTGTTTTTGTTTTGCGCTGCACCGGGAGCCCGAGTTTATCAAACAAAATTGCGCCTAACTGTTTTGGCGAAAGGATATTAAATTCTTCGCCTGCCCCTGAATGTATTTGCGCTTCAAGCTCCACAATGCGCTGTTTAAACTGCTCATTAAGCTGGTTAAGCACCTCTTTATCTACTTTAAAGCCTTCCCGCTCCATGCGAAACAACACCCCAGTAAGCGGCAGCTCAACATTTTTATACAACTCAGTCAGCCCATACTCAGCCATTTTTGCATTCATGGGCTTGTAAAGCCGCATAAGCGAATACGCACTATCAGTACCTTCGCCAAGCCAGCCCTCTGCAAGAGATGCAAGGGTTTGTGCAGGCCGAATAGCGTTAATGAGGTAGTCTGCAATCATTGCATCAAACTCAAGCCCAGAAAGCTCAAGCTGTTCATCAGCAAGAATATGCATCCACCTCTTTGCATCAAAAAGCAGCTTTTTAGGCGTCTCAGCTGTGAAAAGCGGCTGCATTGCCTTCCATACTTCTTTTGGGCTTATCCCCTCATCAAGAAGTGTACCTCTGAGCCTAAGCCTATAACATTCATCCTCTGAAGCTGCAAAAGTCAGGGTGTCTAAGTTTATGCTAAGCGCAAGCATTGGCTCATGTATAAGGGTTAGAACAATTTCCTTAAGTTGTTCAATGCTTGAAATTTCTACTTTAGCACAAGCTAAATTTTGCGCAGGCTTTTGTTCCTTAAAGCCTTCTGGAAGCCTGTTGGCAATTGTGTTTAGCTCAAGCTGCCTCAATAATGGCATTGCATCTCTCATATTTTCAGGGTGAAACGCGCTTTCTTTTAGGGTGCACTCAAGAGGAATATCCGTTTGGATAACGCCCAGTTCGTAGCTAATTCGCGCAAGTGCAGCGTTTTCCCTTATTTTTTCACCTAATTTGCCCTTTATTTCACCAGCATGGTTAAGCACTTCCTCCATGCCGCCATATTCTTTTATAAGCTTTAGAGCAGTTTTTTCGCCTACACCCGGAATACCCGGAATATTATCAGAACTATCACCCATTAAACCTTTTAGGTCGCGCATTTGCTCTGGAGTCAGGCCATAGGTTTCAAAGAGCGCATCCGTATCCATTCTGATAGTCTCAGATATACCTTTTTTTGTAAGCAATACATGCGTATGCTCAGAAATAAGCTGAAGCGCGTCTCTATCCCCTGTTACAAGCAAAGCAAAAATGCCTTCGCGATTTGCAAAACGTGAAAAAGCTCCGAGAATATCGTCAGCTTCATACCCTTCGCTTTCGCATACTGCTATACCCATCTGCCTGAGTATCTGCATTAACAGTGGAAATTGCTCGCGCAGGTCGTCAGGGGTTTCACGCCTGCCTGCCTTATATTCGCTGTACTTCTCATGCCTGAATGTAGGCCCGTGCATATCAAAAGCAATAACAAGATACTCAGGCTTTGTTTCAACAAGCTTTAGAAGCATGCTTAAAAAGCCATGCAGCGCACCTGTGGGTGTGCCCTCCCTGCTGTTCATGGCAGGCAGCGCATAGAATGCGCGGTGCATCAGGCTGTTGCCGTCAACTGCAATCAGTGTCTTTTCTGGATTACTTTGCATTATTCTCCTTTTTGCAGTTTCTGCGCTTTCAATGATACACTAATGTCCGCTTTTATTAGTCAAGCACTGCATAAACCATACGCTGGGCTCTGTTTTCGATTTCTATGCCTTGATTTAAAAGCGCAATAGCTGCATCCACATTAGCTTCATCATTTACATACAGGGTGCAGACCGGTTCCTGCGGGCTTACCGGCTCACCAAGGCGTTTGTGCATTACAAGCCCGACAGCAGGGTCAATTGAATCTTCCTTTTTTGACCTGCCCGCACCAATAAGCTGTGCTGCAAGCCCGATTTTTTGGGCATTCATCCGCTGCACATGCCCGCTGTATGGCATAAAGACCGGAATATGGCGCTTTACAGCGCACAATTCGTTTATTTTCACAACATCAATAAATGCATCATCCCCGCCCTGTGCTGCTACCATCTCGCGGAGTTTTTCAAGCGCAGCGCCGGTCTCAAGGGATTTTGCAAGCTTCATGCGCGCATCTGCTTCGCTTATTGCCTTACCTGAAAGCAGAAGCATTTTGCCTGCAAGCAGCATGCAAACCTCATACAAAGGGTCACCTGCTGAGAGCTTGCCGCTTAAAAGCTCGATTGCTTCGCGCACTTCAAGCGCATTGCCTACAGCAAGCCCAAGCGGCTGGTTCATATCTGTAATAATTGCTACAACTCGTTTTTCGAGCCTGCGCCCTATCTCAACCATTGTTGAGGCTAGCGCCTTTGCCTGTTCAAGAGTTTCTGCAAAAGCCCCTGAGCCGGTTTTAACATCGAGCACTATTGCATCAGCACCTGAGGCAAGCTTTTTGCTCATTATGCTCGAAGCAATAAGCGGCAAGCTGTTTACTGTGCTTGTAACATCGCGCAGCGCATAGAGTTTTTTATCAGCAGGAACTAAATTCCCGGATTGGCCTACAATAGCAAGAGAGATTTCACGCACCTGCTGCTTGAACTGCGCTAAGGGAAGCTCGATTTTTATCCCTGGGATACTCTCGAGCTTATCAAGCGTGCCTCCTGTATGGCCAAGCCCCCTGCCTGACATTTTTGCTACTTCTCCGCCGCAGGAGGCAACCATTGGGCCTACAACTAAAGTTGTTGTATCGCCTACACCGCCCGTAGAATGCTTATCAACTTTTATGCCGGGTATATCGGATAAATCAACAACATCGCCTGAGCGCAGCATTGCAACTGTAAGGCCTGCAGTTTCCTCAGCAGTCATACCGCTAAAGCAAACTGCCATTAAAAACGCAGCCATTTGATACTCAGGCACATCGTTTGCAACATATCCCTGAATGAGGTTGTTAATTTCTTCGTCTGTTAAAGCTTCACCAGCACGTTTTTTGGCGATCAAATCAACAGCGCGCATTATACCCCCCTTTCGGGCAATGCCATAAAAGGCTGCCGCATTAATATTGCTCAGCCTATTATTACTTAAACATTGTACCACGCTAAATGCTAAACACGCAAGAACAGCGCGCTTTCAAATCTCGGTGCGCTATGCATCGTTTGCAAGGCTTTTATGCCGAGCAACCGCAAGACCAAGCGCAAGAAAAGCAGCAGCAAACCCAAGCTGAATAAGCATTGAATTTAGAATATTAAGAGTACTGCCATTATGCGTTAATGCGCTTATATTGTTGACTGCTTCAACATACCAGTGAGTCGGCGTAAAGCTCGAAATGCGCTTTACTGTTTCGCCAAGCAGTTCCTCTGGGACAAACACCCCCGAAATAAAGCTCATTCCGAGCGAAAGAACGTTTACAGCCCCGTGTATTGCGTTTTGGCTCTTTATTACATGCCCGACAAAGAACCCAAGGCCAAGGCATACGAATGTATAGCAAAGCGCGTTTACCATCAAGAGCATATTTATTCGCCCATTCATGCCCCCTTTTTCAAGGATAAAGCCCCAGCCGCAAGATAGCGCCCATACAGCAACAGCGAAAACAAGGTTGCCAAGAACAACTTGCAGGTTTAAACTCACACTTCTAAGCGGTGACGCAAGGTTGCGCATTTTTATATTACGGTTTTCAAGCGCAAGCATGCCTGTTGTTACAGAAAGTAGGATAATTGCCATTACTGAATATGAGTAATAGATGAAGAAAAAGTGTCTGCCTGTGCTTTCCTCAACAGGCTGCAGAGAGTTTAAAAGCTCTGCTTTAGCTTCGACTTTAAAGTCTTCCTCAATATATGCGGCTGCCTGTTCAGGCGAAATGCCGCTAAGCATACCATGGTATATTGACGCGAACTTTAAGTATCTATTAAGCAAAAAGTCCATATGTACCTCAGAAGCAGAAAGAGGGACAGCGCTTTTTTCAAGCTGGACTTTATTATCTTTTGACAGGAAGCTTTCCGAAAAACCGTAAGGGATTGTTAGGATATATTCCACATCCCTAAAAAACAGGGCGTCCTGTATGCTTTCTTTCGTATTTTTTATTTGCACAGGCTCTGTTCTTTCGCTAATATGCGTTACAAGCGCTTTAGCAAAAGCTGCGCCTTCATCTTCGTTAAAGACTGCAATTCTTGTTTTTTCAGGCATGAAGTCGTTTGCATTAGAAGCAGAAGGCAATTGCGAAAACATAAATGATAGCCCGATGAAGATTGTAAAATATATCGATATCACGACAATGTTCTTGCTCAGTATTTTAAAATAAAGCTTAAAGACTTGCATATTTCTGCCTCCTCATTAGAGCGTATACAGCAAAGAGGAACACTGCACTAAAGCCAAGCAGCAGCCAGATGTTCATGAAATACCTTTCCAAACCGTCATAATAGTAAAGCGCATAAAAGGCGTCCGTCACAAGGGTTGCAGGGTTAATATACGAAAGCAGAGGTAGAGACTTGTGAATTATATACTTTAGATTTGGGTACTGGAGCCCTGCAAGGGATGTTAAGACCATTGACAATGAAATAAGTATCCCGATTGTTAGATTTAGTCGCTGCTTGAGCAGGGCGCCAACCAATGCGCCTAACATAACCCCCATAATTGTGCCTACTGCACATGTAAGTAGAATTAAAAAGAATCTTGAGCCAAACTGTACGCCAATAACAAATTTCATGAATGTAATAAGCAGCAGGCATGAAAGAAACTGCACAAGCAGAGCTGCACATAGCTGCACCCCAAATAGCAAAAGCTTATGTACTGGCGCTAAGTTGCACCGCGCTGCAACATGAGATTGGTTAGCCTGAACAGAAGAAACTGCACTTACGCCATGGAAGCTGCCGTACAAGCAGGCCATCGAAATCAGGGCAAAAAAGTAAACAACGCTCTTGTTTGGGTACTCCGCACCCAGCTTCATCTCTTTTATATAAACAACCTCATTTTCCAAAAGCGCAGCAAATTGTAAACCTGCCTCTGCATTCTCTTCTGCAACGGTTTTAAAGGCATGGGAAAGCTGAACGTAACTATCGAGAAATGCCTTTATAATAGTCTCTGAAATGCCTGCCTTTTTCACAAGGATACTAACTTCACCATCTGCACCAATGGAAATTGCGCCTGCAACACTGCCTTCTTCAACTAGCGCCCTAGCTTCGTCTTGAGTGCAAAGCATCGAGTTAAACAGGGCATCTTTACCCGAGGTTACTGAATCAAGCGCATTTTTAAAGGCATTAGAGTGCCTATAATCGTCGCTATGAACAACAGCAATAGGAATTTGTGTAAACACCTCACTAGAATCAAGGTTGCTAAACGCAAGCCCGAACAAAGCAGCTAAAACTATCGGAAATGCTGCGCTCCAAAATATTGTCTGCTTATCACGCAATATGCACCTAAGCCTGCAGGAAAACAAATGCCAGAACATTTTAAGCCCCCTTATCGCGAAGATGCTTCCCTGTAATTTCCAAGAAGACATCATTAAGCGTAGGAAGTTCGCAGTAGATTTTCCCATAGGCAATAGCGCTTTTGTTAAGCTGTTCCAATACGCTTAAAAGGCAATTACTGCTGCGCTCTGCCTTAATATGCAGTATTTCGCCTTCACAATGCGCGCTTATAACCCCAGCAAGCCCCATAACAGAGCAAAGGGCTTCATCACAGCTCGTGCCGTAGCATTCGACTGTAACCTTTTCGCCTGTTTTTATCATAGCCTTAAGCTCTTCTTTAGTGCCTGAGGCAACTATCCGCCCTTTGTCAAGTATTGCGATGCGGGAACAGAGCTGCTCGACTTCTTCCATATAGTGAGATGTGTAAATAACTGTGGCTCCCTGACGGTTCAGCTCCAATATTCCCTCAAGAATATTGTTGCGGCTTTGTGGGTCAACACCTACTGTAGGTTCATCAAAAATAATGAGCTTTGGTTTATGCGCTATACCGCATGCAATATTCAACCTTCTCAAGAGGCCGCCGCTAAGCTTTTTCGGATAGTAATTTCGGAAGCTTTCAAGGCCCACAAACTCAAGCGCCTCCTCAAGAAGCTCTGCACGCCTTGCTTTTTCACGAATGTATAGCCCACAGAAATAGTTTATGTTCTGCGCTACTGTAAGTTCATCAAAAACAGCAACATCCTGCATTATTATCCCTATATCGCGCTTTATTGAATACGCATAAGGGGACATCGGCTTGTTGAAAACTTCGATTGTGCCTTTATCGAATTTTAGCAAAGACAATATGCAGTTTATTGCAGTTGTCTTGCCTGACCCATTGGGCCCGAGCAGGCCGAACACTTCGCCTTCGAATACTTCTAAGTTCAAATGGTCGAGCGCAATATTGTTACCGTAACGTTTTACAAGATTTTGAGTTTTTACTACCACATCTAACCCCCCTTACGAGCATTAACTCTACTATGCCTTAAGCCCCTTTTCCATTAAAGTGCATTGCATCCTTATATAAGGTTACAAATGTAACATTGTAGCATCATGCCCTTTAAGTTAGAATAAAGGAAACACCCATAAGCAATGAGGTGAGATATGGCTCGTCTTTTTAGCAGAGGGCTTCTCCTGCTATTATGTTTGTGCATTTACATCCCTTTAAACCAAGGGCCGTATTCAGTTGTGCCGTTTCTCATTGCGCTAACATTTTGCGCGTTTGGCGAATACGCCAGAAAGGATGTTATAAGTACAGCGCTCGCAGCGCTTTATACTGCTGCTTGCCTGCTTTATTCCCCGTTAGTTTTCTTTTTGCCGGTTACTGGTTTTGATATATGGGCTTCAAGGCCGAAATGGCTAAGAGTAATAGTTTTTTTGCCGCTTGCTGCAAATTATAAGCAATTTGGCGCTGCCACGCTTTTGCTGCTCTTTTTATGCATTCTGCTCGCCTGGCTCATTAAAAGCCAAGGGCTCGCCATTTTAGAGCAGCAACTAAGCATCAACTTACTTAGAGACAGCTCAAAAGAGCTTACTACTGCACTAACTGAAAAACACAAAGCGCTTTTAGAGAAGCAAGATTATGAGATAAACTTGGCAACTTTGCGCGAACGCAACAGAATAGCCCGCGAAATGCACGATACCATTGGGCATCTGCTCTCAAGCGCAATACTCCAATCAGGCGCACTTTTGACAAGCTGTAATAATGACGCGCAGCAGCACGGGCTTTTGGCACTTCGTGACACGCTGAAAAAGGGTATGGATAACATAAGGGAAACCATACATGACCTGCACGATGAATCCGTTGACCTTTGCTCTGAACTTGAGGCGCTGATTATAGGCTTTTCAAATTGCAGCATTCAGCTAGAGTATGATGTTTTAAACACCCCTGATTTGCAGATAAGATATGCTTTTATTTCTATTGTAAAAGAGGCGCTTGCAAACATCTCAAAGCATTCGAACGCTACAAGGGCGCGCATTGCAGTGCATGAGCACCCTGCACTTTACCAGCTGATTGTGCGCGATAATGGCACAAAAACAGCAATCGCGCCAAACAGCGGGCTTGGCCTAATGAATATGCGCGAAAGAATAAATAGCTTAAATGGCGTCTTTAACATTAATACAGAAAATGGCTTTGAGCTGTTTGCCTCAGTAAAAAAGCCATCTAATCAGGAGCAAAGCAAATGAACGTTATTATAGTTGATGATGATTACCTCGTCACTTTATCACTTGTTACAATAGTAAAAGCAGGTGGAATCGAAGTTGCAGCAACAGGTTCAAGCGGCAAAGAGGCAGCCCTGCTTTATGAAAAACACAAACCCGATATTCTTCTTATGGATATCCGCATGGAAGGCCAAAACGGACTTGAAGCTGCAGAGCTTATTCTAAAAAAACATAAAACTGCCCGCATTCTCTTTTTAACAACTTTTGCTGATGACGAGTATATAATAAGAGCGCTTAAACTTGGTGCAAAGGGATATATTTTAAAGCAGGATTATGAAAGCATAGTGCCTTCACTATATGCAGTAAAAAGCGGGCAAACGGTTTTTGGGCAGGATATTACAGCAAAGCTGCCGCACATGATAGAAGAAAAACCCGGGAAAACACTTGCCGAGCTTGGGCTTAGCGAAAAGGAGCAGGAGATTATTGCTTTAATTGCAGAAGGTAAAAGCAACAAAGAAATTGCGGCAGCTCTGTTTCTTGGTGAGGGAACAGTACGAAACTCAGTAAGCTTAGTTCTCCAAAAGCTCGAATTGCGCGATAGAACACAGCTTGCAGTTTTTTATTATAAACTAAAGCAGCATGAAGTGTAGCTAAAGTGTAATATGCAGCTGCATTTATTCTCTAAATCTTATGGCATGCTCGTCCGCTTCATCAATAATTGCAAGTGATTTTAGGTTAACGCCCTTTGCCCGAAGCATGGCGCCGCCTTTTTGGAAACCCTTTTCAAGAGCAATGCCAACCCCGTAAAGTGTAGCGCCCGATTGCTCGATAATATTGATGAGCCCGCTGAGCGCTTCTCCGTTTGCAAGAAAATCGTCTAATATTAAAACATTATCTGTTGGTTTAAGCCATTCTTTCGCAAGCAGCAGTGTGACCTTTTTTTTATATGTATACGAAAATATCTCACATTGAAAAAGGCCGCCTTCGATATTGTCGCTTTTTGCCTTTTTAGCAAAGACCATTGGAACACCAAATTCAAGTGCAGTTATGGCTGCAAGCGCAATCCCCGAAGCTTCGACTGTAAGAATTTTGTTTATTTCCTTTTGGGGAAACAGCCGCCTAAATTCCTTGCCCATTTCCTGCATAAGCCTAATGTCGACCTGATGGTTTAAAAACCCGTCAACTTTTATAATGCTGCCTGGCAGTACGCGCCCCTCGGCAAGTATGCGTTCTTTTAATAGCTGCATGGTATTTCCCCCCACACCGAATAATACTTAATATTATGGGCTAACGCTCTAAGTAAAGCAATATGATAGTTAAAAGTTTAAAGAGTTTATACGGGTTTACCAATTTAGCAATTAAGATTTGCGCTTAAGCGAATGCTTGCCGCAGTTTAACCTGTAAGCTATAATTAAAGCATGTTAAGGCCTTGTTACCAAGGAGGTATATACATGAAAGTCAGAAAAGTGTCAAATGCCGTAATCAGGAGGCTGCCGCGTTATTACCGCAGGCTGAGCCTTCTTAAACACAGGAATATTGAGCGAATTTCCTCAAGCGACCTTGCAAAGCAGCTTGGGCTTAACCCGTCTCAAGTAAGGCAGGATTTAAACTGCTTTGGCGGGTTTGGGCAGCAAGGTTACGGGTACCAGGTTTCAAGCCTGCATAAAGAAATTGCATCTATTTTGGGGCTTACGCGCACATATAGCGTTATTATTGCAGGCGCAGGCAATATTGGCCAGGCGCTGTGCAAATATGAGGGCTTTACTGAATTCGGTTTTGAAACACTGGCGCTTTTTGACATTGACGCTTCGCTTGTCGGTAAAATTGTTTGCGATAGGCCGGTCTTGCATACAGATGATATGGCAGAATTCATCCGCAGCAACAATGTTGACATAGGAATTATAGCTGCCCGCATTCATGCGGCGCAGCCAATTGCCGACATTATGGTTAACTCCGGTATACGCGCAATTTGGAACTTTGTGCCCGTCGATATAAACGTGCCTGTTCCGCTTGAAAACGTGCACCTAAGCGACAGCCTGCTTGTGCTTTCCTACCAGCTAAACAGCATAAACGAAGAGTAACTGCAACTCACAGTTCCAATTTATGCTGGGAGGCTTATTTTAAAGCTGCAGCTTCATGTTCTTCTTCTTTTAAGAGCGAAAACATTATTGTCTCCTCAGGCGCCCCAACCCACAGCCGTTCAAGGTTATAGTATCTACGTACATCAGGAATAAAAACATGCACAAGTATGCTTGCATAATCCAACACAACCCACTGGCCCTGGCCGTACCCATCGCGCCTTCTTAGGCTAAGCCCGAGAGTAAGCGCCTCCTTTTCAAGCTCATCGCAAAGCGCCTTTACTTGGGTCACAGAACGTCCGCTGCAAAGTATGAACCAGCTTGCGATAATTGTCCTTTCTTCAACATGAATTGCTACAATATCAAGCGCCTTCTTATTATAGAGAGCCTCACAAAGCGCAAGAACCTGCCCCTTTTCTTCCAAACAAACATCTCCTTTCAAACTAACAAATATTATTTTGGTGCAAAGTCTAATTTAGCATTAAGCTCGAGCAGCGCGTTGCTGCTCCTTTTGTTTAGTGGTTGATGCTGTGCTTTTACATAGCCCATTGTGCGGCGCAGCCCTTGTGCAACTGCTCCGTCAAGGCTTTGCAAAGCTAAAGCACGCAGTTCCTCAACCCCTTGATACTTCCTGCTTGGCTCTATCATATCCGCAAGATAGATGATTTTGTCAAGAGCGGATGCGCCTGAGTCAAGCGTTGTATGCAAACGAATTGCTTTTAGGACTTCTATATCAGTTACTTGATACTTATTATACGCAAGCCTTTCGCTTTCTGCAGCATGGGTTAGCGCGCCTTTATCTAAACTTCTCCCACAATCATGAAGAAGGGCTGCAAGCTTTGCTTTTTGCCCGTCAACACCATATATTTTAGCAAGCTCAAGCGCAGTTTTCATTACTCCGATAGTATGCAGATACCTAGTTCCGGATAAGTCAAGCCTGCACTTTTCTTGTATCATTTTAAAATACTCAGTTGTATAGAGCGCATTTTTGTATATATAGGCTTCTACGGAAGGGGAAACAAGCCCAGTAATAGGCAGTGCCTGCGCTACCCGCTCACGCACAAGTGAAGATGAAATATCAGGGGCCTTTATATCCGTTATGCGCACATCCGCGTTAAAGTCGGCTTTAAGCTTAGCTGCAGTTAGAGCTTCCCCGCCATTTTCGCGGCTTCTTTGTATGCACACGATTACTGCTTTTTGCATAACTAAATGCGGGTTTTTCCAAGAAGGTAAATCCCTTAGCATATCGCTGCCTACAAGCAGAAAAAGCTCTGCACCAGGGTAAAGCTTTGAAACCTCATTTAGCGTATCTATAGTAAAGCTTTTGCCTTTGCGGCTGATTTCTAACGAAGATACGCCTATGCCTGCTTCTTCTTTAACTGCAAGGCGCGCCATTTCTAAGCGCTGCGCTGTGCTTGTGCCGCCTTCTATTTGCTTGTGCGGCGGTTCATTTGCAGGTATGACTAAAACCATCTCAAGCTGCAGCGCGTTTAGTGCCCCTTGCGCCATTGCAATGTGACCAAGATGAATAGGGTTAAAAGTCCCGCCCAGTATGCCTATGCGGCGAGGGCTTATCGCCATAAGCAGGCTTTGCCTCCATTTCTAAAGCTTGGGAACTTCTGATTAAATGAGGAGTGACGCATTGGCGAGAAAGTTTTGTGTCCTCCACGGAGCAAAATCAAAAGAATAGCAGCGCTATTTTGGGATTTTAGCGACACAGCAGGGCGCGAAAGCGGCCGCCAAGGCAGCGTTGCGAATAAATCAGTGTTTCCCTAGTTTATTATACACCAAAGTTGCTGCATAAGAGCATATAAATTCCCGGTTAGGCAAGAATTGAGTATTAGAGAGCAATTTTTTGACGGAGGCAAAAGATGGATAAGGATATAAAGCGCTATTATAAACAGCGCCAGCATGGGGGGCGTTCATTAGCTGCGCGCATTGCGGATGGAATTGCACTGCGGCTTGTTTTTGCAGCTGCAAGTTACCTTTGGTTCCATTACAACATAGAAAACCATGTAGTAGTCATACTGCTTACCTCTTTAACAACTTTTATTTTTGTGGCTGCACTAAAGCTATGGAAGGACATTTCCTTTGACCGTTTTGTGCAAAAAGAAAGTGCGCGGCTTTGTGATACTGTGCTTCGTGAGCGCTTGCTGCTGCTTGACGAAAGCGAGTTTTACGAACTTTGCGAATGCGTATGCGCTGACCTTCCGGGCTTTGAAAACGCAATGCTTTGGTGCATACAGCATTCATTGCCTATTGATGCTGATGATGTGCTATCAGCGTTTAGGAGAGCGCGAAAGCAGAATGCTCAATTGCTTGCTGTATGCAGCTTATCGGGCTGCACCGAGGCTGCGTCCGCCCTAATGCTGCGGCTCCCAATAAGAGCAGAATACATAAGCCCAGATTTATTGCTGCGCTTTGCCAAACAAACAAAGACATTTGCAGTTGAAGCTGAGGATGTAAACGCACATATAAGGAGCAAGCAAACTGTTGTGCTTGAACGCCGAAAACAGATGCAGGCTGAGCCTTTCGCCCCGGGCAGAGCAAAGAAATACTTGATTTGCGCAGCAATACTTGCTGCAGCCTCTTTTATTACAGGGTATGCGCTTTATTATCGCTTGCTTGCAGGCCTTTGCCTTATGCTTGCTGGCACATCGTTTACACTTAATCAGTTCGCCCCTATTAAGGCAGCTGAACAATAAAATAAAATTGCCTAATTTAGAAGAATGTTTTTTAAAGAATTACACAAGCTAACCCCATGCCGGAAAACGGTATGAACCCGCTTAGGGAACCAGGAAAGGAGGGCTAACAAGCATGGCAAACAACCAAAACGATAACAAAAATAACGAGCAGTTCAATGACCAGAGACAGCGCAACAACCAACAGAGGAACAAGCAGCAACAAAACCAACAGGGGCAGAAGCAAAACCAGCAGATGCCCAATCAAAACCAATTCTGATGGTAGCTACGCGTAGCCGTGCGCTTAAGCACAGCAGTGCTTGCGCGCTGTGCATCCCACTATAACTTCTTTCTTTAATCTTACGCCGCTTTTCGGCACCTGGGGGCTGTAGCAGTAACAAGCTACGGCTCCTTTTTCATTTTAGAGAATGCGCAT
>CAYWTY010000015.1:0-31998 GCA_964461335.1 uncultured Oscillospiraceae bacterium | reverse complement strand
AAGCGTTATGCTTCTCTATTTTTCTCCCTTACCCCAATCTTTAGTGTAGAGCCGTCAAAACAGCAGGTGCAATGCACCTGCTGTTTTATTTTACTATTAAACTTTAACCTGCTTGCATTAAAGCACTTTTGCCCACAAGCCGTGGAGGTTGCAGTATTCGTATGCTGCAAGCGCCTTGTCATTTAAAAGTGTAAAGACTGCCTCAGGCTTTTCGCCCGGTGTGAGGCATTTGCGCTGGCTGCCGCTTTCTGTTATTAAGTAAACCCATTGGATATAGTGCGCCTCAAGCATTGGGTGCTCTACTGCGCCTACCTTAACTGTTACCTTCTCGCCTTCAATATGCACCTCAGGTACATGCTTTTCTCTTGAAGCGTCAGTTGTGTCTGCTATAAGTTCCTGCATTTGTTCGTTGCAGCAGCTCATTGGCTTGCCCGAATTATGGAAGGCATTTACAAGGTTGCCGCAAAGCCTGCAAAAGTAAAATTTGTGCCCGCAAAAATCCATATTAACCTCCTTCAAAAATAGCTCTAAAAAAAGTAGTGTTAGTTACAGCGCGTTTTTTAAGCTTGTACGAAATGTGCTTAGGTATACGGCGCTGCCTCAAGTAGCGCTGCAAGTTCGCCTTTAGTCATGCCAAGCTTCTTGGCTTCGTGTATAACAGGCAAAATATGCATTATAGTAAACTCGCGCCTCCGCCTTGCTGCAACTACGCGTTTTGCGCCTGTTGAAACAAACATGCCTACACCGCGCTTTTTATAAATAACGCCTGAGTCAAGAAGCAGCCCCATGCCCTTTAGTGCAGTTGCAGGGCTTATATTGAGGCTTTCGCTAAACTCCTTTGCAGAGGGGAGCCTTGTCTGTTCGCCAAACTCGCCCGAAAGTATGGAGTCTTCTATGCTTGAGGCAAGCTGCAAAAATACAGGGCTGCTGTTGTTAAAAGTCCACATTGCGCCACCTTAACAGTATGTATCCATATATAAAATATAAAAATCTTGGGCATATGTCAAGCTTTACGCCTTAACATATCTTTCGCCTTTGTTTACACAGGCGCACTTTACAATAGAGGCTTTGCGTATTAGTATAAGAGGTGGTTTGGGAGGCTGAAATGGAAGAAGAAAAACGCAGCAAAAAGCGCGGGCTTTTAAGCGGTAAAAACCTAAAGTATGTGCGTATAGCGCTCATATGTATAATTGTTGTTGCGCTTATACTTTTTTTGCGCACGCTCTATATTGTGTTTTTAGACCCTATGGCTGCCTTTAACAGCGCAAAAAGCACGCCAACAATAACTCCTCTGCCTACGCCTGAACCAACGCCAATAGCTTCAATAGCGCCTACAATAACGCCTGTGCCTACTCCTTCGCCAAGCCCAACACCCGAACCTTTGCCGCCTGAGGAGCAGTTTGAAGCAAATGGTGTGAATATTCTTTTAGTAGGCTTTGACAGAAGCCCTGAGCGTGATGACCCTGAAAATGCGGTTTATAGAGACGAACGAAACGACTACCGCTCAGATGTGCTTATGCTTTTGAGCGTAGACTTTAAAGAAAACAAGGCGAACCTTATTTCCATACCGCGCGATACATATGCGCCTATTTATAATGATAAAGGCGAGCAGCTCAAGGGGAGCTGGAAAATCAACGCAGCCTTTAGCCGCGGAGGGAGCGGTACTGAAAAAGGCTACAAATACGCAATGGCAACTGTAGGGAGGCTCTTAGGCGTAAACATAGAACACTATGCAGGCGTTGATATGAGCGGCCTTAAGGGCGTTGTAAATGTAATTGGCGGCGTATATTATGATGTTGATGTAGCAATTACGCTCAATGGCAGGCAGCTTACAAAGGGCTACCAAAAGCTAAACGGCCAGCAGGTGCTTGACTATTGCCGCGCAAGGAAGGGCATTAGCCTTGATACAGGCAGAAACGACAGGCAGCAGCGCATACTTATTGCAATTTTCGAGCAGCTTAAAAGCCGCGACCAGCTTAAGAACTTTACAAAGGTGTACCGCGCTATGCGCCCGCATATAGATACAAACCTAAATACAGAACAGGTTGCTGCAATTGCGCTCTTTGGCATGCAGCTTAATAAGGAGGACATCCTCCGCCATACGATTAGCGGCGAGTATAACTCAAAAACCCCGTATTCACGCGCAGTTTATTATTTGCTTAATAATGAGGCGCTAAGTGAGCTTTGTAAGCGCATTTTCCGTTTAACGCATGTTCCAAACCCGCGCTATGATATTAACTATGTTTTTGCGGATATTGAAGCAGCCACAGGCAGGGATGATGTTAAATCAGCTGAATATCTCATGGCGCATAAAACTGTGCGCCTATACTATGGAGCAGATGAAAATGGGGTGTTTTTGTCGCCTACTCAAACGCTTTTAGCGCTTAATGAAGAAATGCAAAGCCTAAGCAGCCTTGCAATGCGGCATGAGGGCGACGACCTTGATATCCCCTTTAATGTTAGCGCAATTCAACTTAAAAGAAGTGAGCTTTATACATGCATGCGTCAGCTTTGCTTTGAAGCAGGCATCACCCAAAAAGATGTTACAAAGGGCAAGCTCCCAAAAGAAGTTTACGATAGCCTTTTGGCAGCCCCGCCTGTTGAGGCAGCATAGCTAAGTATATTCTAAGAAAGTATCTTAAAACTGTTCTCAGCTTCAAAACTTAAAATAAACGTGATAGCGTTAGAATTGGGCGTAGGGCAGCGCCCTATTTTATTTTAAGGGGAGAAGTATGGCTGATGTTAAAAAACGCTTTCAAATTGCACTCGACTTAAAAAGGCCAACAAGCAACCGCGAGTTTGAAGTTGTTGAAGGCGACTGCGGCAATGTGCTTGAAATTACGCTTACTGATGATGGTGAAGTTGTAGATTTACGCGGGTGCAGGGTGCTTGCTGTGTTTTCAAAGTCAAACGGTACTGCAAGCCAGGATACTTTAGGCAATGGCATTGAGCTTGACAGCCTCAACCCAAACAGGCTTATTGTGGAGCTTTACCCGCCAAGCTTCAGCTCCGGGCTTGTTGAATGCGAGCTTTTGGTGTTTTCCGGTGCTGCGCAGGATGTGCTTGTAACGAGCGCGCGCTTTAACTTTAAGTGCAAAAAGGGGATTGCAAGCGATACAACGCTTTTATCACGAAACGAATGGCCTGCGCTTGTTAAAATGTTCAAAGCGCTTGAACAAGTGCAAGAGGCTGAGCTTTTACGGCAAGCTGAATATGAAGCTGCCTCTTTGTTTGAAGAATATAGCTCTATCAAAAGCTATGTACCTAAGAACAAGGTTACCTTTTTAGGCTCAACGTATTTGTGCATAAAAAGCTGCAGCAGCATTGCACCGCCTGAGCCTAATTATTGGCTGCTTATAGCCTCAAAAGGGCTTGATGGCACAGGCACAGGCGACATGCGGCAAGAAGAGTTTGCATATGGCGAAGGCATAGTAAAGGATTCAAAAAGGCTTAATGGCAAAGAGGCTTTTAACTATGCTAAAAGCGAAGACTTAAACGCGATAAAGGCAAGCTTAAGCGTTATAGCTCTAGAAGGCACAGCGCCTGACTTTCTACTTAACTGCACACCGCAAATTGAAGAATATGCTGAGGGTATGCTTTGGACTGTTCGCTTTAATGAAAGCGCTGAGGCGCCAACGCTCAATGTGTGCAGCCTTGGCTCTGCTCCGCTTTTGGAAGCTTACGGAAAGGCGGCAAAAGTACGGGCCGGCCAAGTTGTGCGGGTAGTGCGCCAAGACGGCGCTTTTTTTATGCTTAGCGGGCAGCTTGGTGTTGCGCTATCAGATACTGTTACAGCAGGCGATACTGTAATATTTAGCGCAGTAAAGCTAAGCTCAGGCACAAACCGCGCCTGGATAGCAATTGAGTCAAGCACATTTACAGCTTTAAGAGGGGGCGTATACAGGGTCAAGTTCGGCTTTATGACATATTACGCATCATGCGAAGCAAAGCTCATGAAGAACGGGGTAGATGTCCCTGGGAGCCTGACTACGTTTACTGATTTAAGGTCAATAGATGTAAGCCTTTCTGCAGGGGATAAAATAAGCCTTTATTGCCGCTCGCCCTATGACGGCTTGTGGTTTACAACAGGCATTTTAATTTGTGCAGATTTACCTGAGCTAAAAGCTGCGCTTAGCGCTTACGGAAGCTAAGAATATGAAAAACAACTTAACTAAAAAGCCGGAAATTTGGCAGCAGCCCAAAAATGTAAATGAGGCATATAAGTTTGGCGCTATTGTGAATTATAGAGGTAAGCTTTATATAAGCTTAGTCTCAAAGAACGCTTGGGAGCCAAGCCTTGCAATGTGGGACGAATGCGGGCAAGCGTATGAATGCGGCGCATACCCTTCTTAAACTTAAAAGCCTAAATAAAACAGCAAATTCAATGTGTTATATTTATACATCAATATAACATAAACACTTCTATCCGCATATTATGAATTAAGAGGGTAATATGCGCATTTTGCATTACCCAAGGAGGTTTCATATGCATAATATTATTGATACAGGCTTAATATGGCCGGTTGCAAGAACAGTACGCAAATATACCGACCATATACAAATACACCATACAGTAGGCGACTATTCGACAATTGAAAAGTGGAGGGCGCTGCACTTAAGGCGCATACGGGTAAATAGACATAAGGGCATAGGCTATTCCTTTGGCATTACTGAAAAAGGCGAAATCTTTGAAGGCAGGGGGCTCATTTATGAACATGGCGCAGTTAAGAATAGCCTCACTAAGGATATAAATGGAGTTGGCGCAGCAGACCGCTCTGTTTCAATTGCCTTAATTGGGGATATGCGTAGAGCGGGCATGCCCACAAATAGCCAGCTTGAGGCGTGCCTTGCGCTTGTACGCGATGTAATGATAAGGTACTCGCTTAAAAAAGAAGCAGTGCTTGGGCATAGGGAAGTCAGGCTTTCTTCAGGCGGCACATACCCAACGCTTTGCCCTGGGTTTGATATGGTAAGCTTTCGCGCAAAGCTTGATAACCCGGATACTCTGCCTGAGGAAACACACCCTGTGCTTTATTATTATACTGGCGACACATATGTACACTTAAGGAGCGGCCCTGGAACAGAGTACCTTGTTATAGGCAGGCTCAAAAAAGGTGAAGAATGCCTTGTGCTTTCAATGGGGGACACTTGGGCAGAAGTAGTGCTCCATAATTTAGCGCCTGCCTTACGCGGCTTTTGCATAAATAAATACTTAAGCAGGGTTTAAGGAGGGAAAGTGTGGAGGAAGCAAGAATTCAAGAAGTTTTAGAAACCTTGGCGCGGATTGATATAAAGCTTGATACTGCGCTTAGCAAGCTTGAAGACCATGAAGTGCGGCTTCGCGCCTTAGAGGGGCATGGCGGCAGGCGCTATGAGGCGCTTCTTGGCCAGGTGCTTTATCTGCTTCTTGCAGCAGGCGCAGGGCTGTTTTTTGGCAGATTTTTTAATTCATAAATAAACAGGAGGTATATATGTCGGAATTTTTTACATGGAGCTCACTTGCTACATATGCAGGCGCAACCCTTGCTACAACGCTCTTTACTCAGCTTTTGAAAGAGGTCGGCTTCATAAAGCGCATCCCTATAAGGCTTTTTAGCTACATTATTGCAGTTGTGCTGCTTCTTTTAGCCACACTTTTTACAGACGGCCTTACGCTTGAAGCCGGTACGCTAAGCCTAATAAATGCTGTTGTAGTTTCCTTAGCTGCAAATGGCACTTTTGATGCTGCAACAACAAAACGCGGTACAGTAAACAGGGATATGTAAGGAACTCGGGCTCGAAATACGGGTTGCATTTGGGGCCCTCTTTATTTTATACTTGGTACTTTAAGAGGCGCTAAAGTATGCTATTTTCCCCCTTTATTCGCTATCGACTTTTAATTGAACTTGGCTTAAGCTTGTAAAGGCGGCAAAAAATTAGAGTTTTAGAGAGTTTAAAATGGAAGATTATAAAACGCTTTACTACAGGCTGTTTAATAGAATTACAGATGTTATTGTAGAGCTTGAAGCCTTGCAGCTTGAAGCTGAAGACGACTTTCTTTCAACAGGCGCTCCAAAGCAATTAGGCGGTAAGCTGCTTGCTTTTGAAAACAGGCATGCAAGGAGCACAAAAAGCAGCCAGCATGAAGTAAGCAGGCAAAAGCGCAGCAAATACTAAACATTCTCCTTTGGCTTAAGCTTTGGCGCAATTAGCGCAACTGCACGCTTAACAGGCGGCATTAGCGCAAGTATAATGCAAATAAGCTGGTCAGGCCCTAAGGCAAGGGTATTGTAAACAAGCGAGTATGCCCATGGGTTCATGCCCTCAGGGCTAAACTCTGCAAAAAAGATTGCGCCTGAAAGCGTTGAGCAAAGAATACGCCCAAGCCCACCTGCAACAAGCCCAAGCGGCAGGTTGTTTGGGAAAAGCCCTGCAAGCCCAACGCACATAAACGCAAGCGGGTAATCAAGGAAAAGCTGGAATATATGCACAATATACGCATCCTGCAAAAGCTCTAAAAACCCAAGTGCAGCGCCTGCAAGAAGCCCGCGCTTTAGCCCGAACCACTGGCTGTAAAGTGCAACAGGCAGCATGCTTGCAATTGTAAGCGAGCCACCCTGCGGCATTCTAAAAAGCCTCAGGTATGAGAGTATGAACGAAAGCGCAACGCAAAGCGCGCCATAGACTAAGCTAAGCGTAGGGTCCTGCGCTTGTATAGGCAAAACCTCATCTTTCTCGCGTATGCCCTTTCTTCCCTTAATAAGCAAATAAATAAGCCCTGCAGTAAGCGCGCATGCAAAAAGCAGAATTAGCGCGCTAAGCCCCTTAAGCTTGCCAAGCTCTTCAAAAAGTGAAAATTCCATTTTTACTCCTTCTAGCAAAATAAGCAAAAAAGCGCCGAATCTAAAAAATAGAAACGGCGCTTAACTTGCTTTTCCGCTTCCCTTCGTTAGGATTAACTAAACAGGTTCCAAGGGTCATTCTCAGCTTCACGGCAAATGCCGTTTAGCGCCCCCAGCGGCAGGTATTTAGAAACGCTGATTAATTCGAAACGCCGCCAGTCCGTCATTTTTCATTTAATCATTGTTTCTTTAATTTTCAAGGTCTACAAAAAGTATATGCGTTTTATTATATTTGTCAAGCTCACCATGCAGGCGGAATGGGGTTTATGCGCTTAGGGATTTAATATATTAAGCCTTTTCTGCTGAGCCTTGTATCTTAAACAATTCCCGCCCATTTAAAAGCGTAATTCTTGCAGCTTCTTCTGCGCTTATGTTTAATAGTTCTGCTATGCGTTCACACACATAGCGCACCATAGAGGGGTCGTTGCGCTTGCCTCTATGCGGCTCAGGCGTCATATACGGGCAGTCGGTTTCAATAAGCAGGCGCTCAAGAGGCAGCTTTTTTACAATTTCAACAGGCCGCCTTGCGTTATGGAATGTGAGTGCGCCGCCAAATGCAATATAAAGGCCCAAATCTAAACATTCCTTTGCAACTTCATAGCTTCCGCTAAAGCAGTGCATAACGCCAGAAAGCCCGTACTTATGGCTTTTTAGAATATCGAGTGCATCTTTAAACGCTTCGCGCACATGGAGCAGCACAGGGAGCTTAAGCTCAATGGCAAGCTCAAGCTGCTCAACAAACCAGCGCTTTTGCACATCCCTCGGGCTAAAGTCATAGTGGTAGTCAAGCCCTATTTCACCAACTGCAACTGCCTTTTTATGAGTTAGAAGTTCCCTGTAAAGCGTTAAATGCTCTATCTTCATGGCAGAGACCTCATGTGGGTGCGTGCCTATGCTTGCATAAATAATGTCGTATTTTTCACTAAGCGCAATTGTTTCTTGCGCCAACTCTGCACAGCAGCACGCTTCAAGCACATGCTTAATGCCTTTATCTGCAAGCGAACTTATAAGCGCATCGCGGTCTATATCAAAGCGCTCATCAAGAAGGTGCGCGTGTGTGTCGAAAAGTTCCATAGAAGCTCCTTTAAGTTCTTTAAAGGCTACCTTACCTTTGTGCCATGAGGCAGCTCATCTTCTGGAGAAATTATTGTTAAATGTTCGTCGCCTTCATCGCTTGCGCAAAGAATCATGCCCCTGCTTTCTATATTGCAAAGTTTTATAGGCTTGAGGTTTGCAACAAGCACAACTGTTTTATTTATTAGAGTTTCTATGCTGTACCACTTCTTTATGCCGGAGAGTACAGTGCGTTCGCTATCCCCAACTTTTAATGTAAGCTTAAGGAGCGATTTTGAGCGCTTCACTTCTTCGCATGCAATAACTTTTGCAAGGCGCAAATCGAGCTTTGCAAAATCCTCATATTCGATTAAGCTTTCTTCAAAGCTTTCTTCAAGGCTTTCTACAAGGCTTTCTTCAATAGCTGGCTGCACTTGCGCTTGTGTTTCGCTCTGAGCTGCTTTTTCAAGGCTCTTCTGCTCAAGCGCTAAGAGCTCCTTTTTAACATCTATACGCGGGAAAATTGGCTCGCCCTTAGTTACTGTTGAACCGGGCTTAAGCGCAAAGAAGGTTTTTAGGCTTTGTAAAGTATTAAGAGCAGCATCGTTTATGCCAAGGCTTAAAAAGATTTTATTCGGCGTGCTTGTGAGGAAGGGCTTAAGCGCAACCCCAATAAAGCGCAGGCTTTCCGCAAGGTGGTAGAGCACAGTTCCAAGGCGGGGCAGGCTTGCTTCATCCTTTGCTAAAACCCATGGCGTATTTAAGTCAATATATTTGTTGCTTGCATCCACAACCTTAAAAATTGCGCTAAGCGCTTCAGGCAGCTTAAGCTCATCCATATAGCTTCGGATTTCTTCAGTTAGCCCAAGGCAAACTGCCCTTAGGTTTGCATCGAGTTCGTTATTATCTTCAAGAGGCGTTGGAATACGGCTGTTGAAGTATTTCTCTATCATTGCTACTGTGCGCGAGAGGAGGTTGCCAAGGTCATTTGCTAAGTCGCTGTTTATGCGGGAAATAAGCGCTTCATTTGAAAACACGCCGTCTGAGCCAAACGGCACTTCCCTTAGCAAAAAGTAACGTATAGCATCAACTCCGTAGCGGTTGCAAAGTGCAACAGGGTCAACTACATTGCCCTTTGATTTGCTCATCTTCCCACCGTCAAGCACGAGCCAGCCATGGCCAAACACCTGCTTGGGGAGCGGTTCATTAAGCGCCATAAGCATAATCGGCCAAATAATCGTATGGAAGCGCACAATTTCCTTGCCAACAAGGTGAATATCACAAGGCCAGTACTTTTTGTAGAGACTATCATCACTTGAATAAAAGCCGAGCTTTGTAATATAGTTTGAAAGCGCGTCAAGCCACACATAAACAACATGCTTATCGTCAAAATCAACAGGTATGCCCCACTTAAAGCTTGTGCGCGATACGCAAAGATCCTCAAGCCCTGGGAGCAGGAAGTTTTGAAGCATTTCGTTTGCACGCGCAGGCGGCTGAATAAATTCCGGGTGCATTTTTATATGCTCTATAAGCCTTGGCGCATACTTGCTCATGCGGAAAAAATAGCTTTCTTCTTCAACAAGCTCTGTTGGCCTAGAGCAATCCGGGCAGCAGCCATCCTTAAGCTGCCGCTCAAGCCAGAAGCTCTCGCAAGGCGTGCAGTAATGGCCTGTGTAAGTGGATTTATATATGTCGCCCTGTTCATAGAGCTTTTTAAAAATCCGCTGTACGCTTTTTATATGATACTCGTCAGTTGTGCGCACAAAGCCATCATTGCTTATGTCTAAAAGCTTCCAAAGCGTAATGAAGCTTGCTACAATTCTATCAACATACTGCTTGGGCGTTTCATTATTGCTTTTAGCTGCACGCTCAATCTTTTGGCCATGCTCGTCAGAGCCTGTTAAAAAGTATACGTCATAGCCGCATTGCCGCTTATAACGCGCAATTGCATCAGCAGCAACAGTGCAGTATGCATGCCCTATATGCAGCTTGTCACTTGGGTAATATATAGGGGTTGTGATGTAAAAAGTCGAATCTTGCATTTGCGCCTCCTTGATGTCAAAAAATAAATAAGCGCCATCCCAAGGGACGACGCGTTGCGACGTGGTACCACCCTACTTCCCCCGCTTTGGGGCTTATAAAGTTCGCGCTGTATCGGGCGCTGACCCGCTCTGCTTAAAGGCAGTCGCTTTCGGCAAAAGGGGCTTAGGAGCCATGTTCCGCACATAGCCTGCGCTGTGCTTTCAGCAGTTTTGCACAGCTCTCTTTATGCAGCAAATTGCGCGTACTCTTTCCTTCATCGCCTCCGACAAAAAGTCGGGATTCAATTTAGCTAATTGTATAAGCAGAGGCTAAATTTGTCAAGTCTCACTAAGCTTACGGCTTTTTTACAGCTTTGCGGATTTCATTTAGCACTGCCTCTGTACCATCTGCATTTTTACACGCGGACATACTCTTTATATAGCGCTCCCTTTCAAGGTAGAGCGAGCTTAGCGCATTTATTAAGCTTTGCTCATTTAAGTCTTCTTG
The DNA here is from genome assembly GCA_964461335.1 of uncultured Oscillospiraceae bacterium. GTDB lineage: Bacteria > Bacillota > Clostridia > Christensenellales > CAG-138 > JAKJBL01. The sequence continues at coordinate 21,535 of CAYWTY010000015.1, read as the reverse complement.
GAGAAGCACCTTTGAAAAGCCCTTCTTTTCAAAATATGCGGCGTTTTGAAGCTGGTCGCCCCTGCTCGAGCTTGAAGGCAGAGGTATTAAGAGACTCGGCTTCTTTAAGGCGAGGAGTTCAAAAATTGTGTTTGCGCCTGCACGCGAGAGTACTATACTCGCCATTGAGAGCAAATCCTTAAGCCCATCTCTTACATATTCAAACTGCACATAGCCCTTTAAGGGGGCAATATTGCATAGCTTGCCTTTGCCGCAAATATGCGCTATGTCAAATTGCTTTAAAAGCGCTTTTAGGGCGCTGCTTAACGCTTCGTTTATTGCCTGACTTCCTTGGCTTCCGCCAATTACGAGCAGCACAGGCTTTTCGCCGCTAAAGCCGCATAATGCCCTGCCTGCACCTACATTGCCATTATAAAGCTCAGGCCTAATGGGTGTGCCTGTAAACACAGCTTCACGCTTTAGCATACCCAGGGTATCTTGAAAACTTACGCACATGGTTTTAGCATAGCAGGCTGCAACCTTTGTGCTAAGCCCTGGGGAATAGTCGGATTCGTGGCAAACAATAGGGCAGATGCCTTTTGCACCCAACACAACCGGCACACTGACATAGCCGCCTTTTGAAAACAACACATCAGGCTTAAGCTTAAGCATGAGTTTTCGCGCTTCTCTTATACCTGCTATTACATTAAAAAAGTCGCTAATGTTTTTTAAGCTTGCATAGCGCCTTAGCTTGCCTGTGCTTATGCCGTAATAGGGTATGCAGAGCGCCTTTATAAGCTCTTCTTCAAACCCGCCTTTTGAGCCAATATAGCTGATTTTGAAGCCTTCGCTTAAAAGCCTGTTCATAAGCGCAATATTCGGCGTTACATGCCCTGCAGTACCTCCGCCTGTAAAGACAGCTGTTGCCAAAAAGCATCCTCCTTAAAACGGGTTTATCAAGTTTAAGTATATGCCTTGCCATTGCTTTTTAACAAAGCATATGCAAAAGAGAGTATAGCACATAACACAAGCTCTGTGCTACAATAAACGGGTAGGCTCGAAATTTTGGCGTATATCTTTGCAAAGTAGGTTAACAATGAATAAAAAAAGTCTCTTTCTTGTGTTTTTCGCATTTGCGCTTTGGGGCGTGCTTCCGCTTTTCTGGGATATTTTCCATGGTGTTAACGCAATCTTTATACTTGCGTGCCGCATTTTCTTTGCTGTAATTACTACGCTTATTGTGCTTGCAGCAAAAAAAAGGCTCCCAGAGGTGCTTACAACGCTTCGCGACAAAAACAAAATGAAGTTTCTTGTTCCATCTGCAATTGTTATTACAGTAAACTGGGGCTTATACATCTGGGCTATTATATCAGGCCATGTGCTTGATGCAAGCCTTGGCTATTATATGAACCCGCTCGTTGTTTTTGTTGCTGGTGTGCTTGTTTTCCGTGAAAGCTGCGGCAAGTTTGAAATATCCGCGCTTATTCTTGCTGCAGCAGGCGTACTGCTTGTAACGCTCCAATGCGGTGAGTTCCCCTATATTGCGCTAAGCCACGCGTTTCTTTTTGCAGGCTATGGCATACTAAAGCGCTTTGCTGCTGTTGACGGGCTTGTAAGCGTAACAATAGAAACATTGCTTTTTGCGCCGTTTACAATTTTGTATTTCTTGATTTGGCCAAATACGCTTAGCGTGCTTGCCTCGTTTAGCCTTTTGCAATGGGCAGCTATTGTTTTAAGCGGAGCAGCAACTGCAATGCCCCTTATACTTTATTCACAGGGTGTTAATGACCTTCCGTTTATAACTGTGGGCTTTTTGCAGTACATAAGCCCAACGCTCATGCTTATTATTGGCGTGCTTTTAATGGGGCAGCCGTTTACAACTTCCGATATAATAAGCTTCGGCTTTATTTGGGCAGGGCTTATACTTTTTACATATGGGATTTTGCACAAGGAACGCTCTGAGAAGCTTCTTAAGGCGCAGGGAGAAAACAGCTAAGTTAAAAAACATGCTTCGGGAATACCCGGAGCATATTTTATTAGAGAAACTAGCACACAAAATAAATGGAGGTTTAACATGAAGCGCAGCTATGTACGCCTTTTGGCATTTGCAATTCTACTAAGCTTACCGCTGTATTTAAGCGGCTGTTATTTTAGCCTTACCTCCGGTCTAAAACACTTAAAGCTCCCTGTTATTGTTAATGGCGACAGTGCAGAAGCCTCAACTGAAGTTGCTTTTGATAAGGCGATTGAAAAAATTGTGGTTGAAGACCTTTTTCTTGCGCCAGGCTCTTCACCTTTGCGCCTTACATTCCATAACAGCACGAGCAGCAAAGCAATGTTTACAGCCGATAGCAATATTTTGCGCGAATTTAAGCTTGTTGGCAATAACAGCACTCTTAAAGTAAGTGCAAAGCGCGGCCGCCTTTACAGCTCGGATATTTTAGCGCTTGATGTTTACCTTCCTCCTGGTGAAAAGCTAAATGTGGAGCTTAATTCAAGTGTAGCGCTTGAAAGCGATGGTAGCTTAGAAATTAAAAAGCTTGTTTTTAATGTGTTTGGCAGTGTTAAGGGCGAAGTGGAGCTTAAAACAGAAAGTACAGATATAAAAATCGGCGGAGCTGGCGATGTGCTTTTAATAGGCGAAACAGATGCGCTTTCTATAAATGTTTCAGGAGCAGCGAACCTTAATGCAAAGGAGCTTGCATCAAAAAAAGTTTCAATTACAAGTGCAGGCAGCAGCACGATTAGCGTATCTGCTAGAAATTCGCTTGCTGCTACAATTTACGGCACAGGGAACCTTTTCTTTTATGGAGATGTGGAAACGCTTGATATAAAAATAAGCGGCTTAGGCGAAGTAGATGCAAGCGGCCTAAAGGCAAAACAGGCAAAGCTTGCTATTTCAGGCAGCGGCAAAGTGGAATTAGATGTTAGCGATAAGCTTGATGTAGTGATTTCAGGCACAGGCATTGTAAGCTATTCTGGAAGCCCAAGCCTTACGCAGCGCATAAGCGGCTTTGGCAAGGTGAACCCCAAGTAATGCTTAACGTGAAATCGTAGCTCCTGTATAATAATGGCTTAAAATAGCTTTATAGTTTGCGCCTTCACTAGCCATGCCGTTTGCACCAGCTTGGCTCATGCCAACGCCGTGGCCAAAGCCGCGTGTGTGGAAAATTGCTTCTGTTTTTGTAAACTCAAGCGTAAACCATGCGCTCTTAAGCTCCAAAAGACCCCTAAGTTCGCGCCCTGTTGCTTGCGCTCCTCCAAGCTTAATGCATTCAACCCTGCCGCTTTCAAAGCGGGATACTATTTTTACTTGGCGTTCCAATGTGGACGCCTTTAGTTTTGCGCTCGACCACTCGCTGTTTACTGCTTTTACAAATGCCTTGCGGCTAAGGCGCGTTGTTGATGTAATGTTTTTCGAGCCTGTTTCGCTCTCGCTTTTTACAGAGCGCAGGTATGGCTGCTTTGCTGCGAACACATTTTCGCTATCCTCAGTATATCCGCCGCTTGCAGCGTGGTAGAGCGCCTCAATAAGCTCCCCGTTATAATAAAGCGCCTCGCCTTCTGTGCTTTTTACAGCCTCGCGGATTTTATTTAGGTTTTCCTTATATTTTGTGCCCCATGTCTTTTTCAGCTCTGCATCTGTTTTATAGGCTTGGCAGCAGCTGCTTGAAGAACAGATGTTTGCCTCTTTTGAACAGCCGCCCTTTAAAACCCTCCTAAGCGCATATGTGCGAGCAGCAACTGCCTGCGCTTTTAAGGCTTCGATTTTAAAAGATGCAGGCATTTCAGCAGCTACAACTCCCACAAGGTATTCCTCAAGCCCTATTGAAACAAGCTTGCTCTCCCTATGGAGGTAAAGTGAGAGCATGCGCTCAGCTTCAAACTCATACTCAAAAGGCTGCTCTGGCGCCTCTTTTTGCCTGCACGAAAACAGCAGCCCGCGTAAAAGAAGCAGAATTAAAAGCAGCAAAAGCGCAGCAAATAATAGACGCTTCCAATTTAATTTTACCATAGCGCACCATGCCCTTACCATGCGATACAAAAGTGTATGAGAGTGCGCCTAAATTCATGTGCAGCCCTAAAGCAGGCCGCATTTGTCGAATTACTTTGAATATAGAGTTAAAGCATGGTAAAATGACAAATATACAGCTACAAGTTTATTATATGGGGTGAAGCGCAATGGATCTTTCTGTTTTAATGCGGCGTATCCAGCAGGGCGATAAAGAAGCGTTTAAAACCTTATACTGCCGTTACAGCAAAACCGTATACCGCATTGCGCATGAAACAACCCACAACAAAGAGGAAGCAAAGCGCGTTGTTGTTGCTGTGTTTCGTGAGGCGCTGCAGCTTATTAAAACGCGCGGGCCATATATTGGCGACCTTTACGGCTGGCTTGATGCATTAACAGCAAAACAAGTGCGGCTTTTGCGCCTTGCAGGCGGCATAGATGAAAATGAAGCTGAATTAAACAAAGCGGATACTAAAAGCAAAACTAAAGAACCCAAGCCAACAGAAGAAGCGCAAATAAAAGTGCCAAAGCGCTATACAGCTATTGTAAACGCGCTGCTTGCAGTATGCGCTTTAGCGCTTATTTGGGTGCTTGTAGGTCTCCTTGGTGCGCTTAATGTGTTTTCCGGGCTTGACCTTGGGTATAGCTGGTTTAATCAGGCTGTGTTTAAGTTATTTTAGTGAAGGCTGATTTATTCTAATATAGAGCCAAGCAATCGCTCCTCATTTAATAAGCATCCCTTAGCTGCCGCTAATAAGCCTTAAGATGAAATTCGAGTTATAGAAAAACGAGCCGAAATATGAGGCGTCCATATAATCCTTAGTGCTAGGCATAACAGTAAGCGCAACAGGCGCAAGCAGAAAGAGCATATAAAGCGCCAAAAAGCCGCGTATAAGCCCAAAGCACGCGCCTACAAGCCCATCTGCACCCGAAAGCACAGGGTAGCCATCACGCGCATAGTCAATAAGGTTAATTACAAACGTTAAAATCAGCCTAAGTACAACAAATACAAGCAGCACACAAAGTATGTTTATAAACACGTTTACAATCGTTTGGTTAAAATATTCGCCAAGCGTTGTTAAGCCGTCTTTTGAAAACGCCTCACGCGCAATGTTTTCGCTTATGCGGCTGCCCATAGGAATGGGCAGCTCAGCACTTTCCATTACACCTAAAAGCTGTTCTGAGCTTAGGGAAGAAATTGCAGTTTTAGAAAGCTCCACATCGCGCACAAGCTCCTCGCCTTCAGCATAATAAAGCGCCATTGTATAAAGCGTTGCATTGTTTTTTACTAAGGTTGAAGCAACAGGCATAAGTAGCAAAGCAAGCGCGCATGAGAGCGTATATGCGCCAAGCGAGAGCAGGGTATAGAAAAAGCCGCGGTACCACCCTGCAAGCAAAAAGAAGGCAAAAATGAGAAGTACCCCTATATCAACAAAATTCACCCTATACCTCCAAAGCTTAGGCAACCTTGAGCAAATACATGCTTTCCCCGCTTTTTATAAGCAGGCTGGTTGAGTTGAGCTTTTCTGCAGACTCCGCTTTTATATTAAATGTGCGGCTTACTTCGCCCTTTGCTGCGCCATATTGAGTATAGCCGTTCTCAGTTATAGCAACAAGCTTCCCTCCCATAATAAACGCGCCTATTGTGCCTGCAGGCAGCTGGAAGAGCCTTGCGCTCGCTTGTGCAACCTCAGCTTCTTTTAATGAAATAAGCTTAACTGTGCCAGGTGTTTCAAAGTTTCTAGGCGTAAGCAAAAAGCTCGGAGTTTGTGCAGCTTCAAAATCAATGACTTTCCACCCGTAAACCATTTCGCGGTAGCTTTCGCGGTTCCCGGGCAGGCCGTAGCGAATAAGCTGGTTTGTACCTGAAGCAAAAATGCTCCCCGGTGTAAAATAAATCCCTTCAAGGAGCTGGTTTTGAACCTGCATTATACCGCTTGTTGACCTGTTTGTCATATCGTAAACTGTAATTGTTGAAAGCGGAACTCCGCTTTCAAGAGATAGCGTAAGCACATAGAGGTATTCTTCGCCAACTGTATAAAAGCCGTATTCAAGTATGAACTGGCCTGCATATGTAAGCTGGTCTATTATTTCTCCTGAAGCTGTAAAAACCTGAATACTTTCCTTGCCAAGCTCATCTACGCAAAGCGCAGCAACATGTTCATTGCCTGAGGCTGTGCTTAAAAGCGTGCCTGTAAACTCAGCAGCGTTTGCAGCGCCAATGATTTTAAGAGCGCCTTCATTGTAAAGCGCATGAATTGACTCGCTTGCACTAAGGCGCACAGAACTTGCTAAAGCAGAAACAGGTGCATAATAGTCATACTTTTCGTTTGTTAAATCGTCATAATTTAGCATGCCCTCGCTTAAGTAGAGGAAGCCGCTCCCTGTAAACACATGATTTGAAGAAGATGAAAACGGAAGCTTTGTTAGCGCAGCCTCGCGCATTGCGCTTTTTCGTATAAGGAAGATTGCAGCAACAACGCCGAACACAAAAAGCAGCACAAAAATAAAAAGCAGCAGCAAGCGTGCTACGACCCTGCGCTTCATCTTTGCGAGCCTGCGTTTTCGAACCTCCATGGCTCGGTTTCTCCCTTGCGCTGTACTTTTACTAAAGCTGTGCATGCGCTTAAGTAAATTCACCTTGTATTAAGACAAGCTGAATATCCACTCATTTTAGCACAAACAGCAGGTAAAATGCAAAATTAGCAAGCATATAAGCCATAAATAGAAGCTATAAATACGGTTAATGAGCAAATCCACCTGAAATAAATTTATAAGAGTTAGTCCTAAAATTTAAGCGGAGCAGAAGCATGCTATTTTGTAAAAAGGCTTAGGCAGGCATTAAGCAAATTAAAAAACTTGATTGAATTTCTGTGTTTGCAAGAACTCCTGCGCATATGTGTTAAATGTATAAGCATTTATATAGCGCTTATCCTATACCTGTTCAAAAACAGAAGTTTAATGAACAAGGATTGTGCACGAACAAGCCGCTAATTCTGGTATCGGTGGATAACTCTGTGCATAATGTTGATAACTATTCTAAAAGGCATTTTAAAAGGCATTTGCAACTTAGAAAAAGTTTCCTGCATTGCATGGGCTAATCTCTTTTTTAGGTGCGAAAAAAGACGAAAAAGGTAAATTCATGAGTCAAAAGCAGGGATTATAGAAGAATATGGGAGGTAAAAGCTAAGCTTAAGAGAGCGGGCTGCGCTTTGGCATTAGCGGGCAGGACCAGCGCAAAAGTTCGCCGTCAAAAGCCTCAGCAAGGTAAATTGCTTTTGTTGTAATTGCATCTATTTCAGGTTTAGTTAAAGCGCTTAAGCAATGTATGCTTACACTGTGCGGTAAGTCAAGTTCAGTGCGGAACTTCGGCTCGCCAAGCGCAAAGCCGCCCTTTCGCGCCTTTTCTGAAAAGAGCAGCCTGAGCTGGTCGCTTTTAAAGCACATTATTAAGGTAAGGCGGCGGACTGTGCTTATATTGTCGCCTGAGCGTGTAAGCCTTTCTATAAGCTCTTTGTTTAGCACAGTCTGGTATTTTGCTTGGTCAGGCAAAAGCAGGCTGTGGTATGTGAGCCAGTCGGGTTCGTGCGCAGCGCCAAATGTTAAGCCAAGCTTTGATTGTTTCTCCTTAAGTTTTGAAAGTGCGTCTAAGCTGCTATTTTCGTCCTTAACATAGAAATAATATTGCCTTAGGTTTGAAGTTTCTATATAGCCAACATAAATAGCGTTTAATAGCGCCTTTTTAAGCTTTTTTTCGGTTCGTTTTAGCTCGCCTGATTCTGCTTTTGAAAACGCCTTTAAGCTATCAGTTTCAAGCGCAACGAATATGAGCGTTTCATACCCGAGAACAGGCTCATCATATGAAGTATCCACATAGAAGCTGCAGGGTTCGCCCTGAATAAGCCACTCATAGCTTAGCCATGTTTCTAAATACGCCATTTATAACCCCAGAAGCTCCCTTAAGAGCGAGATTGCGCTTGTAAACTCATCAAGGCTTGTTAAAATGCTCTCTTTTTTTGTTAAGTCTACTCCTGCTTTTTGCAAGAGCGCAATAGGATAATCCGTACAGCCGCTTTTTAAAAAGTCTAAATAGCTGTTTAGCCCTTTGCCTTCGAGTATGCCCTTAGCAATTGCAACAGCAGCACAGAACCCTGTTGCATACTGGTAAACATAGAAGGAGTTGTAAAAGTGGGGAATCCTTGCCCATTCCATAGAAATATACTCATCAACAACAACACCCGGGTAATACTTTTTGTTAAGCTTCGCATAAAGCGCGCTAAGAGAGTCTACTGTAAGCGGTATGCCTTCTTCGCTCATTGCATGCGTCTCTTTTTCAAATGCAGCAAACATGGTCTGCCTGAATACAGTTGTTCTAAACTGCTCAAGGAAGTGGTTTATTAAATATGCCCTAAGCCCTTGGTCCTGCTCTTTTGATAGCATATGCTTTGTAAGGAGCACCTCGTTTACTGTTGATGCAACCTCTGCTGACATTATGCGGTACTGTGCGTCTTGGTAGGGGAGGTTAGTATCAGAATAATGCGTATGCAGGCTGTGGCCAAGCTCATGCGCAAGCGTAAACGCATAATCCGCTTCAGGCTGGTAGTTTAAAAGGATGTAGGGGTGGGAGCCATATGCGCCCCATGAATATGCGCCGCTTGTTTTGCCGCGGCTTTCGTAAACATCAATCCACCTGTTTGAAAACGCCTGTTCAAGCATATTTGAATAATCGCTGCCAAGCGGAGCAAGCCCCTCTAAAACGAGCTCTTTTGCGTTTTCGTAAAGGAGCTTTGCAGGCGTCTTTTCAACAATTGGCACATAAAGGTCGTACATATGAAGCGTTTTAAGCTTAAGCGCATCGCGTCTTAGCTTAAGATAGTCCGAAAGTGAAGTTAGGCGGCTTTCTACTGCTTCTATAAGCCCTGTATAAACTGAAAGCGGCACATTGTTTGAAAAAAGCGCAGCTTCAAGGCTGCTGTTGTGGTTTCGCGCCCTGCTAAAGAAGATGTCGGATTTTACGCTTGCTGAATATGTTGCTCCAAGCGTGTTGGAAAGCCCGAGATATTCTCTATAAAGCGTCTTATATGCAGACTTTCGTATAGAGCGGTTCTTGCTTTCGATGAAGCCCTTGTAGTTGCCGTGCGTAAGCTCTACTTTTTCGCTATTTTCGTTTTTTATTGTGCCAAATGTTATATCAGCATTGTTGAGCATTGTGAATATATCGTCCATAGCTGCAAGCGGCTCGCCTGAGAGAGCAAGCACCCGTTCTTCGCCTTCGCTTAAAACATGCGGCCGCATACGCGAAATGTCTTTAAGTACGCGGCTGTATTCTAAAAGCTCGGGCAGCTTTCTCCACTCTTTAAGCGTTTCATCAGAAATTGAAAGAAGCTCGGGCATCATAAATGCTGAAGCTGCGCTAAGCGCAACGCTAAGCTGCATTGCGCGGTCAGTCATTGCCTGATATTTTGCAAGCGAGTTGTCCTCATCGCGCCGCATTTTGCTGTATACAAAGAGCCGCTCAAGCAAAAGCGATACTTCGTTTGAGGCAAGAAGGCCGTTGTAAAGCCCCTTAGGGCTTTTAGAAAGAGTGCCGGAAAGCTCTGGTATGCTTTTAATGAGGCTGCTGCATTTAGAAAACGCAGCCTCCCAAGCTTCATCTGTTTGAAAAAGGGGGCTTAAATCCCATTTTGCATTTTCTTCTATTGCTTTTCGTGTTGGAAGTTTGGACATAGTTTCCTCCGTAAATAGTATTTCTATTATACTGCCCCTATTGGAGTATTTTCGCGCGAGGCGATGTCAATATACAAGGCAGTATAAAATGCTGCAGCATACGGGGTGAGCAAAGTCCCAGAAAGGCCGCTCAAAATAGCAAGCAGCAGCGAGTTGTTTAATATATCGCCAAATAAAAAGAGCGGCGAAATAAAGAGCGCCATTACGAATATGCTCAAAAGCGTAAATAGAAGGTTTGCGCTAAAGCATCTAAAAAAGTTCTTTGATGCAAGCGTAAATGCTCTTTTAACTGCATTAAAGGCAAGCTTGCCCTCATGTGCTGCAACAGGGTATACGAGTGAAATAAAAACAACGAGTACAGTAATAGCAACTATAAGAAGGAGCGCTAAAATTATGCCCATCACAATAAATGCAACTATGTTCAGGTTGCTTGAAGCAGAAATAATTGCTGCAACTGCGAAAACGCCCCCAATCAACCCAAAGATAAGGCTAACTACAATCTGGCCGCCAAGGTAAACTAAAAATAGCGAAAGATATGTAGTATAAAAGCGCTTAAAGCCAATTGGCACAGCATAGCGCAAAAGCTGGGAAAAGCTGCCGCACCTGCCCTCTGCACGCTCGTTCATTTCCATAAAGGCTGCTCCAAGGTATGCAGGGCTTAGTAAAAACGCATATATAAGCGAGAGCAGCATTGAAAGCGCACCCCCGCCCATAATTGCGCCAAGCATGCGGCCAGGGTCAAACTCTTTTGAAAGCTGGCCGAATTGCGTTATGCCGTTTTCAAAGAAGTCTGTAACCCCCATGTTACTAAGCATGTATAATGGCAGGGCAGAAATAAGCATACCTGCAAGCCCAATAAGCAAAAGCGTTAAAAGGAACATTTGGAAAAAGCCGCGCTTGTAGAGCTGAAAAGCTATGCCGAACACACCGCGAAGCTTTAGCGGAGCGCGCACAAGCTTGGGGTAGGGTGTAGAAGTATACTCTTCCATTTTAGTCTCCTTTTCAATAGGGTTTAATTAACTTGGGCTTATTAAAGCGCCCTTGATAAAAGGCGTGAAACAACAAGCTTAGAGGCGCGAAGCGTTAAGGGCGAGCTGCAGCTCTTGCCTGATTGCGCAGCATAATCTATGCATGCGTTGCGTATAAGCTGGAAGTCGAGTTCTTTGCCTGCTTTAAGGAGCAAAAGCTCTACAAAGTCAATGAACTCGTTAAGCTGGAGCGGCATAAGCTCAAGCTTAAGCGTAAAAAAGTCATCCGCTTTGCTTTTTGAGGCAGCTATAAGCATGATATTCTCCATAAAAACACCCATAGGAGAAAGAGCTGCAAGAAGTGCTGGCCAAAGCGGGTCTTCCTCAATAAAATCATCCAAAAACACAACAAAGCGAAGCGGTGCAGCAGAAAGCGCATCAAGCACATTAATAAGGCTCCCTAGTGAGCCGGGCGGGCAATATATGACCCTAAGCTCAGGAAGCTCCACAGCAAGCCTAAAGACGAGCGTAGACTTTCCAGAACCTGACTCCCCATGTATAAACACATTGCTATAATACTCAGCGCGCATAAAGCTTATTGCATTGTGTAAAAGCTGCTCTGACTCAACTTCGTAGAATGTTGCAAAATCCTCATCTTTTAACATGCTTGAAGGGAGTTCTTTTAAGCTGCCGCTTTTATCAAACGTAAAAAGGCGGCTTTTTAAAAAGCGCCCTGTGCCGCATGTTGCGTGTAGGCTCCAAATATCGTCAAGCAGGGTTGCAGGCTCTTTTAGCTCAAGGCGCCTGTAAAGCTCTTCAAGTGCAGCTTCTGCTACATAGGGCTCTAAATGTTCATCTTTTGCATAGCGCCAGCTCGGCCAGTCGTCTTCATGAAGCGATAAAGGCAGGGGCTCTATAACCTGCTGCTGATTTTGCTTTGCTGCTTCCCCTTCACTAAGGTTTGGAAGCGGCCGCGTGCTTCCGCCGCCCCAAACTGCGCTTGAAAGCACAGAAAGGCTATCCTTCTCTCTGCGCGGCTTTTGGCGTAATTCACGGCATCGCTCTGCAATAATTTGCTTTAAAGCCATGCTCGTAAGGCTTAAGAAGGGTTCGATGCGCTTTAAGTCAAGGCGAAAAGCAGCTGCAAGCGGTTCATCCCAAATGCCGCGGCTTGCAAGGGAGGAAAACAAGTTTTCCTTTTCGAAAAGCACATAGAGCAGATAATCGCGAAATAAGTCCCCGCTTACCCTGCGGCAGCAGCTCGTTAAAAGCGCATGCGTAAGGCTATGATACTCGTCTACTGCACTAAACGCATTGCCATCAATAAGCGCTCTAAAAAGCCGTATAAGGCTTTGCATTGGCGCATCGTTAAGGCAGGGGCGCAGCACAGTAAGGCTATGCATTGAAGTATGAAGCTCAACAATGCCAAGAAGCGGGTTTACATCTTGGTGCACCTTAACTATCCCTCCTATGTGGTTATGGCGTTATTATAAGCCATAGCCGAATAAATGGAAACTATGTTAAGAGCCAAAAAAGGTGTCTTATTAAATAATCTCTATTTTAACATGGGGCAGCCGCCTTTGCATGCGCATTACAAAGCTTTCGCCCTCACTAGTAGGCGAAGCGCCAAGTACAATTACGCTTGCATCATGAGCATGCGCATAATCTACAAGCGCAGCCTCAACATCATCTGCCCTAAGCACTGCCAAATCCCCACCTACAAGCTGAGCTGCAGTAAAGAGGTATTCGAGCGCTTCGCCTTCAATTGCATTTCCCAGGAAATTTTCTCCTGTTTTAACAGCATGCACAACATGCAGAGGCAGCTTGCGCTCTGCTGCTGTTTTTTCGCCTGCTTCAATAAGCCTTGCGCATGTGCGCTGGCGCGTAACGCAGACCATTACAATGTGCTGGGCATGCGTATGGCTTTGCATGGAGGAAGGGGAGATACCCTTTTTCATTATATACCCACCTCTAATTCGCGTAGTTTGCTTGGGAGCTTAACAATAGACGGTTCTAATATAAGGCGCACAGCCTCTTTTGGAGTGTACGCAAGTTCGTAGAGGGAGCGAAACGCTGTATGCGCAAAGCCCTCTGCAAATATTAGCTCAAACTGTTCAAGCAGCGGGTCAAAAAAACAATCAACATTTAAAATTACAACAGGCTTAAAATGGTACCCAAGCTGCTTAAGCGTAAGCACTTCAAGGAGCTCTTCCAATGTGCCAAAGCCGCCTGGGAGCGCAATAAACCCATCTGCCCGCTCTTCCATATATTGCTTTCGGCTGTGCATTGTGCTTGTTGAGTGAAGCTCAGAACAGCCTTCATAAAGTATGCCCGGTTTATTCATAAGTTCCGGCACAACGCCAATAATACTGCCGGAGTTTTGTGCAGCGCCTCTTGCTGCAGCGCCCATAAGCCCCTGCCTGCCGCCGCCGAAAACAAGCGCAGCTCCGCTTGAGGCAATTTGTTTGCCAAGCTCCTGCGCAAGCGTATAATAACGCGGAGAAAGGTTTTCGCTTGATGATGCAAAAATACAAATATGTTTTTGGTTTAGCATAATACCCCGTCCCATATAAAATAGCGCTAAAGCTGCCCTTCTTTTAAAAGTGCAGCTGCAATTTCAAACTTAACTTTTGAAAACTCCTCGCTGTTTGCAGGCAGCTCGAGCATTACAAGCACAAGCCGCGGCTTAGTTGTGCGAAGCCTGTAACCGACAAACCAGCTTATTTCGCGCCTTCTATCAGCGCCTATTTGCGCTGTGCCTGTTTTGCCTGCAGCATTTTTTACGTTCAAGGAATGGCCTGTGCCGCTTACTATTACATCTTCAAGCATAGGCGCAATTAGGCGTACAGCCTCAGCGCTTATTGCGCTATTAAGCCATACTGTATCTTCGTGAAGATATTCAGGAGCATAACTTCTCCCCTTAGTACTATAAAGCCCCTTAACAAGATACGGCTCCATTATATTGCCGTTGTTTGCAAACGCGCTGAATGCAACAGCAGCATGAAGCGGTGTAAGAAGCACCTCGCCCTGGCCAAAGGAGCTTTCCGCAAGGAGCATTTTTGACCATATCGTATCTTTATTTTTTAGCTGTGCAGGTGAAACTGAAAGCTCAAACGGCATTTGCTCATCAAGCCCAGCCTTTTGAAGAAGCTCGCTAAAAAGCGTTTCACCTGTGCGTAGGCTTGCATAGGCAAAATAAATATTGTCGGAATCTATTATGCCATTATGCATGTTGAGCGGGCTATGCCTGTTTCTTAGCGCAACGCGCGTTATTGCAGCATAGCCCCAAGGCCCAAACTCGCCGTTGTCGCTTGGGACCCATTTATCATCCTCTATGCGCTCTATTCTTTCCGGGAAGGCAGTAGAGACGCTCATTGCGCCGCTTTCAAGTGCAGCAGCAGCAGTAAAGGGCTTAAAGATTGAGCCAGGCGGGTAGCGCCCCTGCGTAAGCCTGTTGAACATTGGTGAATTTGGCTTGTTTATGAGCGCCTCCCAGTCCCTAGCGCTTATGCCTTTTATAAACATGTTTAAGTCATACGATGGGTAGGATGCCATTGAAAGAAGCCTGCCGCTTGAAGGGTCAAGCACAACAACAGCACCAGCAGTATCATCCCCATACAGGATGTATTTAAGGAGCGCCTCAGTCCTTGCTTGAAGCTCCGGCTCTATGCTAAGCTCAATATCAAGGCCATTTTGGCTTTCTATACGCGAAAGCACATGCTTAACAATGCCATCAGCGCTGCTTATAAAAATCATCTTGCCATCCGTACCGCGAAGCTGTACTTCATATGCAGCCTCAAGCCCGCTCTTGCCTATGCGCGAGTCCGTATTATATGCGGCATTGCCCTCTTCAAAGCCTGTAAGCTTAACAAGTTCTTCTTTGCTTGCAAGCCCCACATATCCTATTATATGCGCAAGGCTTTCACTTTGGGGATAGCTTCTTAATGTGCCGAAATTTGCTTTATCTATTGATATGCCGGGGATGAGCAAAAGCTCATCTTCAAGAAGCTCGCTGTACTCGTGAGGATAATAGGTTTTAAGAATAACAAACTCGCCTTTTGCATTTGTAAGCGCTTTGGAAATACCTTCCTGCGGAAGCTCAAGCAGAAGGCTTGCCTGGCGGATAAACTGCGCCCTGTCTGTAATTTTAGCTGGTACTGCAAGTATGCTTACAGCGTTTACGGTTTGCGCATATATAACCCCGTCTGAGAGAATCTCGCCGCGCTTTGCAGGGAGCGTGCTTATGCGCACAGTATCCCCCCATTCAAGCTCAGGCAGAATAAGCGATGGGTGCCACTCTACGGCCCAGCGTTCATCCTCACGCCTAATAACCATGCGAAAGCGCATTGGCTCATTTTGGAAATACTCGCTTTCGTATGTAAGCGAATAGTCGTAAACGCAAATAGCATCCCCTTCAGTTGCACTAAGGAGAGTAAACGAAAACCCCTCTATTTTAAGCGCCTCAAAAATTGCCTTATAGCGCGTTTCAAATTGTGCTTCTGAAATACGCTTTTCAGGCTGCGCTCTATTTGCTGCTTCATCACTCTTTTGCTGCTTTTCATCGTAGCGCAAAGATGAGTGGAGCATGGAATATGCTTTTATATACTCGCCGCGCTCTATATGCTTAAGGAACTTGCCGCAAGCATCAACAGGCGAGAACATTGCGCACCCTGAAGAAAACGCTCCAAGAAGGCAAAATGAAAACAGAAGTGCCGCATTTAAATAAACACGCTTCATTAGCATTGCCCCTGCTTTATTCGGATATATACAGTATAACAGAAAGCTGCCGCATAATTGTGACTTAAGCATGAAAAAAGCGCCCCGGTTACCAAGGCGCAAATAGAACTTCAATGCCTTATTTCTTAAAGATGTTTGAAAAGAAGTCGCCAACAGCCCCAAAGAACTTTTTAATGCTTACAAATGCATTGGATACAAAGCGTTCGAATTTGCCCATTGACTCTATTGCTTTTGTAAGCGACATTACTCGCTCTTTTAACGCTTGCGGGTCGAGCTTTTCAAGTGAGCGGCAAAGGCCTACAAGCTGCTCTATTTGGCTTTCACTAAGCTCTATATTAAGCTCTTTTGCAATAGCGCGAATTTCAGCTTTTAGCTCGTCATCGCTCATTGTCTTAGTTTTATCAAGAATTAGCTTAAGCTCGTTTACAAGTGCAGTTGCATCAACTCCGCCAAGCATTTGTGAAAGGTTGCCTGTAACAACAATTTCTTCAATTGCAGTAGCCTTTGCAAGGTCGCTTAGCTTTTCGCCTGTAATATCCTCATATGCTTTATAAAGCCCTGTAAGCGCAGCAGTGCCTGAAACAGGGAAGGGTGCAGAAACCCGCACTTGCGCATCAAGTATGCCAGCAGTTGTAAGCGCGCTTTTGTACATTTCGCTTGTGCACCAGTTAATGTTGTTCGTTGTAATAAAAAGCCCTGCGCCATTTTCGAGCGTTTTAATATATACGCACGAAAGCGCAACACTGCCTATTTTTTTATCAGGCACTAAGCCTTCAAGGTAAGCGCGTTCTTCAGCATTTGTAACTGTAAGCTCCTTAACATTGCCTTCAGTTAAGCTAAAATCCTTATAAACCGCTGCCCTTTGCTCTAAAGTTAAATCAGCCCCAAGCGTAACCCGCTCTAAGCCTGCATCAACAGCAAGGCTTAAGCTGCTAACCCCTAAAACAACAAAAACGAGCATAAGCGCAAGTATACGTTTAAACATTATTTCCTCCTCAAGGCAAGCGCGTATAGGCATGCCTAGTAAAATACTATCATGCCTTCATGTTTTTGGAAAGAAAACAGATTTTGAACAAAGATATTTTAGAAAAGCAAGTTAAAGCGCAAACGAAAATCTATTGCACATTTTGGCGCTGCCGCTTTTTTTTACGCCTTGGCGAAAGTACAAGGAGCAGGAGCCCTGCAAGCGAAGGGGCAAGCGCATTAAGGCTTAGCCCTGTTTGGTATTCGAACGCATTAAGCATTGGGAAAAACTCAAAATAGCGCACAGAGGGATTTAAAAGCGCAAACGCCTGAAGCGAAAGCATACTTTTAAAGCGGATACAAACCCCTTGAACCTTGCCTTTTTCTAAAGATGTAAACGCATATGTAAGCTTATTAAGCTCAATAGTAACGCGCTTTAAAAGCTCATCAGCAGGGCCTGTAAAAACAGGGGAGATTTCTAAAACATCTGCATCTGATAAAGCCCCGAAAAACCCGAGGCTACTTAGTGCAAGCCCCCATAAAAGGAGCGAAGCGCCAAGAATTACCAAAAGCCACCGAACCTGCGGCTTGCTGCGTTTTGCCATATGCCCATCCTTTTATTTAGGATTCCCCGGGCGCCTTACGCCATCGTCAATAACAACTTTTGCAGGCGGCGAAAGCAAGGATTCCGGGTTCATGAGGAGCCTTCTTAAAAGCTTCATTGAGTTTGCGTAATAAAGCCCATCGCAAATGCGCTCATCAGTAACGAATTTTAAGCCGATAAACCTTAGCACCTCGCGCTCGCCAGTTGCGGAAATAGTATGAAGGCGCGTTTTATTGCCCATTGCAATGAAGATGCTGCATGTGCCGAACTCGTAAAGATGGTGATAAACAGGGCCTATGCCTAAGGAGCCGAGGTTTGTTAAGAATACGCTCGAATGCCAGGGGCTTATGCTGTGGATTGATTTTGGGAGCTTGCCGACATTATCAAGCCAGCGCAAAAGCCCTGCTATAAAGCGCATTGCAAATGCAGGCAGTTTGCCCAAGAACTTGGAAAGGGTATCAGCCTCGTTTTGGGCGCCTTCCTGCATGTTTTCGCTAACAGCTAGAGACAGCTTATTAACAACTTCAAAAAGCGTATCATTCGGGCTAAATTCAGGCTTGATTATTGTTTCTTCACCTTGCTCTGTAAGCTCGCGCTTAATTACAAGCGAAAGGCTTATTGAGTTTCGCGCATAAATCTTGTTCCAAATTATGAAGCGGTTAAGGTATGGCCTTAAAGCGAGCATCCTAACAAGCGCTGCAATAATAACATGCATGAATGAAAGCCCGGGCATTGTTTCGCGCTGCTTCCTTACAAAGGCTTCGAGTTTTTCGATTGGTACGTTTTCTTCAAAGAGGTTTTGCGAATCTATCCGTGTGCGCAGTACAAATGGTACAATGCTAAAAATGGGGTCAACATTGCGCACCCGCCAGCCATCGTAACGGTCAAACAAACCTCTTTTAAAAGTATTCTGCATTTGCAGGCCTCCTTAGAGTAGGTTAAAGCGCAAAGGCGCGCTTTCATTATACTATGGACAAGCTCATATGTCGTGTATTTGAATATTTATTTTAAACGCGTTATACTAAATCATTATGCCTTTATGAAAGGGTTCCAATGCTTATTGAAGATTTGCACACCCATACGCGTTACAGCCACGGCGTAGGCACAGTAGAGCAAAACGTCTTAGCAGCGCTTGAATTAGGGCTTAAGCGCATAGGAATTTCAGAACATGGGCCATCGCATTTGTTCTTCCCAGTTAAAAAGAGAGCGTTTGAAAAGCTAAGGGCTGATATAGATAAAATGAACAGCCGCTACAAGGGGCGCATTGAGGTGCTTATGGGGCTTGAAGCAAACCTCTTAGGCCATGGGCTTACGGATGTGCCAAAAGACACATCGCTTTTTGACTATATCCTGCTTGGCTACCATAAGGGCACAGCGCCGCATGATAAAATAAGCCGCTCTTGGGCAAGGTATTTACTTTTTAGGCAGCCTGAGAGATACAGCGAAACAAATGCAAAGGCATACGAAAAGGCAATGGAAGTAACCCCAAAGCTGCTTGCAATTTCCCACCCTAGGACATACATACCTGTTGATATGGAGATTTTAGCAAAAGCAGCTGCGCTGCACAATGTTGCGCTTGAAATAAACAACTCTCATATGAACCTGACAAAAGAGGATATCCTTATAGCTAAGGCACAGGGCGCTAAATTTTTAATAAGCTCAGATGCGCACAGCCCAAAGCGCGTAGGCGTTGTTTCGCGTGCAGCAAAGCTTGCAGAGGATGCAGGCGTACTTCTAAATGTTATAAACTGGGCTGCGCCTTAAGCCCAATCCCCAAGAATTACATCATAAATCCCTTCAAGAGTTTCTTTGCTAAAGTATTCTATGGTTATTTTGCCGCGGCGCTTGCTGCCTGTGAGCTTTACCTTTGTGCTTAAGCGCTCACGCAGCTTTGACTCCATATCGTAAAGGTCCGGGTCAACGAGCTTTTGCCGCTCTTGTGTATTCACTGGCAAAGCTGTGCTTCCATCTTTTGTGCCTGAGGCTAAAAGCGCAGCAGCCATTTGTTCAACAGCGCGTACAGAGTGGCGGTTGTCAACTGCTTGGCGGGCAAGGCGTTCCTGGCTATCTTTATCCGGCAGGCTTAAAAGCGCGCGGCCATGGCCTGCAGAAAGCCTGCCATCGCGGAGCATGTCCTTTACAGGCTCACTAAGGGAAAGTAGCCTGAGTGTATTTGCAATAGCAGGGCGGCTCTTGCACAGGCGCTCTGCTGCTTCTTCTTGAGTTAGGTCGTGCTGGCGCATTAAAAATGAAATTGCAGCTGCTTCTTCAATAGGGTTAAGGTCCTCACGCTGAATGTTTTCGATTAAGGCTATTTCAAGGAGCTGGTCGTCTTCAAAGGCGCGCTCAACAATAGGCACAGTTTCTTTGCCAATAAGCTGTGCTGCCCTAAAACGCCGCTCGCCTGTTATTATCGTATATCCGCCTGCTTCTTTGCGTACAACTATGGGCTGCACCATACCATGGCGCGAAATAGAGGCTGCAAGCTCATTTAGGCGAACCTGTTCAAAACGTTTGCGCGGCTGGTCAGGGTTTATCCGCAGTTCGCCAATAGGCACTTCGAGCACACCGCTGCTTTGTGGAGTTGCAGAAATGCTAAAGTCGCCCAAAAGCGCATCAAGCCCGCGCCCAAGCCCTGAAGGTTTTTTATACGCGCTCATTTTGCGCCTCCTTTTCAATGAGTTCTTCTGCAAGCTTTTTATATGCGAGGCTGCCCACACCTTTAGGGTCGTAGGTTGAAATAGGCATCCCAAAGCTTGGTGCTTCGCCAAGGCGTACAGAGCGCGGTATAATTGTGCTATATACCTTATTTTTGAAAAACTTCTTAACTTCAGCAACAACCTGTGTTGAGAGGTTAGTGCGCCCATCGAACATTGTAAGCACAACTCCTTCAACTTCAAGGCTTGTGTTAAGGTGCATCCTAACGAGCTTAACAGTGTTCATAAGCTGCGAAAGCCCTTCAAGCGCATAGTACTCGCACTGAATAGGCACAAGGAGCGTATCAGCAGCGCTTAGCGCATTTAGCGTTAAAAGGCCGAGCGAAGGCGGACAGTCTATAAAAATATAGTCAAACTCTTCTTTTGAGCCTTCAAGGCTGCGCTTTAGTACATGTTCGCGCGCCATCATGCTTACAAGCTCAACCTCAGCGCCTGCAAGCTCAATATTAGCAGGCAGCAGGTAGAGGCAGGGTATGCTTGTAGGCAAGCTTGCCTCAAGCAGGTTAGCTCTGTTTATAAGCACATCATATGTTGAAGCTTTAAGGGAAGCTTTATCAAACCCAAGCCCGCTTGTAGAGTTCCCCTGCGGGTCAAGGTCAATAAGCAGCACGCGTTTACCAAGCTCAGCAAGGCATGCGGAAAGGTTTACAGAGGTAGTGGTCTTGCCTACACCGCCTTTTTGGTTTGCGATGGCGATTGTTTTTGCCATAAAGATCTCCCTGTATATAGTCGCGTTTGCGCTGTACACATTATAGGATATATTCTACTCTGTGTACAGGAGTTGTTCCACGTGAAACAATGTATCATTAAATATAGCAAAGTGAGGGAATGTTCCACGTGAAACAAAGTATGCAGTGAAGAATGGGAATGTGCCAAATGTTCCACGTAAAACAATACAATAGGCATGCCTTAGAGTTTTTAGGCTGCTGTTGTTTTGCTTGTTGATTTTCAATGCGCAAGTTATAATAATTAGAGCAAAGTATTAGGAGGCCTTAAATGCTTAATGAGCGGCGAACAAAAATCCGCGACTATATAGATAGCCATAACGAAGCTACGCTTAAAGAGCTTAAAGAGCTTTGCGGCAATTGCTCAAACATGACTTTGTGGCGTGACCTTAATGCGCTCGAACAGGAGGGTGCAATACGCAGAACCCGCGGCGGCGCACTTTCCATGCGCTCAATACAACCTGATGCAGAGGGGCTATACAGCTTACGCGCACAGGAAAATACGATAGAAAAGCGTGCAATAGCACGCGCAGCAGTAGAGTTTGTGCTGCCAAGCCATGCGCTTTATTTGGATGCAGGCAGCACTATAATGGAGCTTGCAAAGCTTTTGGGCGACCAACATTTTACAATAATAACAAGCGGCGCAAATATTGCAATTGAACTCTCTAAACGCAGAAGCTGCTCTGTTATTGGCTTAGGCGGGCAAATAAGCGGAAATACACTTTCGTTTTCAGGCCCCCAGGCAGAAGCGCTGCTCGATTATGTTAATATTGATACAGCAATTATGGCAACATCCGGATATTCAAAAACAGGCGGCTTTACATCAGGGTCGTTTAGCGAAAGTGAAATAAAGCGCAAAGTCATAGAAAAGGCTTCTAAAGTAATTATGCTTATGGATAAAAGCAAGCTTAACCGTTCGCTTCCTTTTACATTTGCAACCCTAAGCGAAATCGGCATGCTAATAACAGATGCTCCGCTTCCAAAAGATTTAGAGCTGCAAGCAAAATCAAAAGGCGTAAAAGTCATAATAGCAGGGGAGAGTACGAATTAGGGGCTGTAGCAGTAACAAGCTACGGCTCCTTTTTCATTTTAGAGAATGCGCA
>CAYWTY010000014.1:0-32710 GCA_964461335.1 uncultured Oscillospiraceae bacterium | reverse complement strand
TACTGTCTTGGCTCGTTTTCTTGACTTTTAATGGGGTGTTACTGCTACAGCCCCCTTCAATTGCAAACAAACCTCATATGAATACCAAGGCATATGCATGTTTTAATATATCATCCGTGCAGGCTGCGGGGATTGCGCCCATCTGTAAAACCCTGTATTATTTAGTTGGCGCATAATCCTTTTTGCGCTTCAACCAAGCAATTAACTACACGAAAGGACTATAAATGCATGGCATTAAAAAGCTTTGATGAACTAATAACAAGGTTAAAAGGCAAAAAGAAATGCACAGTCGCGCTTGTGGAGGCACACGATGAGCATGCGCTTGAAGCTGTAATACACGCAAGAGACATAGTTTCCTCAATTCTTGTAGGAAACCGCGAAAAAATCGAAGCAGCGCTTATTGAACAGGGGCAAGACCCCAGCGACTATGAAATTGTAGAAGTCGAAGAGGGCATGAACCCTGTCATATGTGCAGCAGGGCTTATCCACGAGGGTAAGGCAGATTTCCTAATGAAGGGCAAAATGATGACAGGCGACTTGCTTAAAGGTGTGCTCTCCCCAGAGGCGAACCTTCGCACAGGCGGGCTGATGAGCCATGTTATGATGGTAGAATTGCCTGGTTACCACAAGCTCATGTGCCTTACTGACGGAGGAATGTGCACATACCCCAACCTTGAGCAAAAGAAGCATATCGTAGAAAACGCTGTGCGCTTCTTCCATGGCTTGGGCTACGAACGGCCAAATGTCGCAGCTTTATGTGCTGTTGAAACCGTTAACCCCAAAATGCCTGAAACTGTAGATGCAGCTGCGCTCAAGCAAATGAGCCTTTCAGGCGAGCTCCCTTCGTGCTATGTCGAAGGGCCGATTTCATATGACCTTGCTATGGTTCCCGAACTTTCAAAAGTAAAAGGCTATTCATCCCCATGCGTTGGAGAGTTTGACATTCTGTTTGTGCCTGAAATAGTAGTTGGCAATGTGCTTGGGAAATGCTTTGTTTATACATGCGGCGGGCGGCTTGCAGGGGTTATTCAAGGCTGCAAAGTACCCATTGTTCTACCCTCGCGCGGCTCTTCAACTGAAGAAAAATACTTCTCGCTTGCACTTGGCGCAGGCGTGTGCGGTTAAGAGGAATATTTATGGAAAAACTGCTTGTCATAAACCCCGGCAGCACTTCAACTAAAATAGCTGTTTTTGAAGATGGTAAAAAAGTACTAAGCGAAACGCTGCGACACGAAGATTCTGAACTTGCCGGCTTTTCCTGGGTAATGGAACAAATAGATTACAGAAAGGGCCTTATTGAACGCTTCCTCCGTGAAAAGGGGGTTGAGCCTTCAACCTTTACATGCATAATGGCACGTGGGGGAATGCTTCCGCCTGTGCCTTCTGGTGCGTTTCCAATAAACCAGGATATGGTTGACTATGTTCACACAATAAAAGTAGGCGCGCATGTTTCAAATATTGCATGCGTTATTGCGTATAATATAGCCAAAGAATACGGCATACCCGCATATGTATATGACCCTGTTACAGTTGACGAGCTCTCGCCCATAGCTAGAATAAGCGGTATACCCGAGTTGCCGAAAATCAGCCGCGGCCATGCGCTTAATACCCATGCTATGGCACACCGCTGCGCTAAAGAAGTTATGGGCAAGCCAACTTCAGAATGCACATTCATAGTTGCGCATTTGGGGGGCGGGTGCAGCGTTTGGCTAATAGACAAGGGCTATTCAATTGATATGTATAGCGATGATGATGCAGGCTTTTCGCCTGAGCGTTGCGGCCGCATTCAAGCGCTTGAGCTTGTTAAACTTTGCTATAGCGGCAAGTATACACTCGAGGAAATGGCAAAAAGGATTCGCGGCAATGCAGGAATGCGGGCGCATTTAGGCACGAGTGATGCGCGCGAAGTCGAAGCGCGTGTAGAGGCAGGCGATGAACACGCAAAGCTTGTTTACGATGCTTTTGCTTATGGGATAGCAAAAAGCATAGGCGACCTTGCAACAGTTGTAAAGGGCAAGGTTGACCGCATAATTCTTACAGGGGGCATAGCGTATTCAAAGCATATAACTGCACTTATTGAATCTTATGTGGATTGGATTGCGCCAGTAGAACTAATGGCAGGCGAATATGAAATGGAAGCGCTTGCTGAAGGCGGCCTACGTGTATTGCGCGGCGAAGAAACACCCCATGCCTTTACCTGGGAAAGAGTATAGAATAAAACGCACTGCAAATTTTGCAGTGCGTTTCTTTTAGATTTTGAGTAATGGGTGCAGTTTAGGCGCAACCTACACCCATGGGGCTGTGGAAATTTAGAATAGATACGCTTCGGTTAAGCAAAACAGTTAAGCGCCACAAAACAAACAAAAGTTTTGCGCGTGTTTTGATTCTTGTTATATTAAACGCTTTAGTAATACTGCTCGGGCTAATGATTTTTTTGCCGCCAAACGGAACCCCAACACCAAGCGCAACGCCAAGTTTACCTGAACCTACAGCGCAAATAACCGCAAATCCAGAACCTGCTTCTCCTTCTCCAAACCCAACTCCTTCTGCTTCGCCTACACCTGCGCCTACAGCAAGGCCTACCCTAAAGCCGACGTCTGCGCCTACAAGCAAGCCTACACCTACGCCAAAGCCAACAGCTAAACCTACCCAAAAACCTACGCCTAAACCTACCCTTTCGCCTGCACCTACCCAACAACCTTCCCCAACGCCTGAACCATCACCTACGGTTGAGCCTGAACCTACGCAAACTCCAGAGTAAAGTCAACAAAAAGAAGTTAAGTGAAGCTAAGTCTTTTTTAAAGTCATTTCTTAATTATGCTAACAAGGGGTGTACAACTTGGACACTAAAGCAATAGGAGTCTTTGACAGCGGCTTCGGCGGTGTTTCTGTTTTGCGCTACGCATTAAAAATGCTCCCTAACGAAAGCTTTATTTACTACGGCGATAATGCAAACACACCTTACGGGTGCCGCAGCGAAGACGAAATTCGTTCACTTACCTTTACTGCCTGTACTAATCTATTACAAAGAGGTGTTAAGGCGCTGCTTCTTGCCTGCAACACTGCAACTGCTGCCTCAATTGAACAAATGCAAAAGGAATTCCCTATACCTGTTATAGGAACTGAGCCGGATATTTTAAATGCATCAAAAGATATGGCCGGCGGTCTAATACTAATGATGTCAACAGAGGCTACTACACGCCTTCCCCGCTACCTTAAGCTTCGTGAACAGCTCGAAAACCCGGCTCTTGTAGTTGATATACCCTGCCCTGTGGGCTTTGTGCTGAAAATAGAAAGAGGGATTTTTGCTAAGGGCAGCTATGATGAGCTGCTTGAGCAGGTACTAGGTGGCTTTAGAGGAAAAGCTGTAGACGGAATTGTGCTAGGGTGCACACATTATCCGTTCATTCAGGGTCATATTAACGAATATGCTTTAAAATACTTTAAAAAAGCGCCCAAGTTCTACGATGGCGGTAAAACAGCAGTCAAGAACTTAAAAACCATGCTCTTTGAAAAAGACCTGCTTAACCAAAATGGAATAGGTAATGTTGAGTTTATGTCAAGCGGAGATTTAGGAGCCTGCAGCCCCATATTCGATATTCTTCTTACAAGCCCTGATTTTGACTGAACTTGCAAAGATGTAAATGCCTAAAATACTGCATAGTAGTGCGTTAAACTGAGAAGCAAGAGAAAAGGCTTGAAAAAACTTATCAAACTATGTATTATAATAGAATAAATGCGTGTATATGGTTTTTCTGTTACACGCATTAAAATAAGGAGGGTGAACTGATGAAAAAAACAATTTCCATTTTACTGGCGTTAATGTTAGCGCTTGCAGTAGTAGCCTGCGCGGCTCCACCTGCACCTGCGCCTGCACCTGCACCACCTGCTCAACCCGAGGCACCTGCAGAGCCAGCGCCTGCCCCTGAACCCGCGCCAGAGCCGGAGCCAGTGCTTGAAGGCAACTTTGACCTTATCCTCGCAACAGGCGGCACAGGCGGCACCTACTATCCCCTTGGCGGAGCTATGGCTCAGGTGTTCATGAACCACCTTGAAAATGTAAACGTGACTGCTCAAAGCACAGGCGCCTCAGCTGAGAACGCACGGCTTATGAACAGCAAAGAAGCAGAACTCGCCATACTCCAAAACGACGTGCTTGACTATGCGTTCAATGGCACAGAAACAATGGCAGAAGGCGGCGCGCTAAAGAACATCGCAACAATTGCAACCCTTTATCCTGAAGTCATTCACATTGTTGTATCTGTTGAAAGCGGAATAAACAGCATTGAAGAAATGAAAGGCAAGCGTATTTCCGTTGGCGCAGCAGGCTCAGGCACAGAGGCGAATGCCCGCCAGATACTTGCAGCACACGGGCTTACATACGACGATATCGACGAGAGCTTCCTCTCATTTGCAGAGTCTGCAACAGGTATTCAAAACAAGTCGCTTGACGGCACATTTATTACAGGCGGCGTACCCAACCCATCAGTGCTTGAGCTTTCAAGCATGGTTGATGTCAAAATGCTTACATTCGCAGCTGATAAAATTTCAGCTTTGACATCGCAATACCCATTCTATGCAACATTCACAGTTTCAGAAGATGCATACGAATCCGTAAATGGCGGCGATACCGTTGCAGTGCTTGCGACGCTCGCATGCAGCGCGGACCTCGACGAAAACCTCGTATACTTCCTGACAAAAACACTCTTTGAAAACCAACCCGAACTGGCGCTTGGCCATGCAAAGGGAGCAGAGCTCGACCTTGCAAAAGCAGTAAAGGGTGTTTCCGTTCCCTTCCATAAAGGTGCTGAGATGTACTTCAAAGAAGCAGGTGTAATGTAGCTGGATAACCCCTAAACATGAAAGCACAGCAGCAACAATCTAATACAGTTAAGGGGAGCAAGCGCAAAAGGCTTGTTCCCCTGCTTGTAGGGGTTTTGATACTATGCGCGTTCATTTTGATGCCGCTGTTTCCCGCCCTTACAATAACAAAATCCGGCACCCTGCGCCTGGCGCTTCAGTTATATAGATGCGAACACTTCTCTATTCGCTATATCCACTCAGTAAACCGCTCGCCAGTTATCGACACTTTGGAATGGGCGGGAGGAAAAGCGCTTATTGTACGCGAGTCTCTTTTCCAAACATATGGTGCGGGTATACCTGTTGACGCAGATTTAGCAGGCACGCAAACAAACATAACAGAAGACGGTATTGTACAAAGCGGGATAAACACACAATACAGCAGCATCTCATTAATAACAGGCACAACTTCCGACCACCAACTATTATACCGGGGCAAGGCGATACGGCTTAAAACCCTTGTAGGTGAAAAAACCTCAATAAAACTATCAATTAGCCAAGTATCATTGCTATCACTTTTTCTTTTTAAGGCTCCGTCATATAGCTTGGTGCAAGAAGAAATATAAAATCGGCAAGTGGGGAGGAATACTATGTCCCTGTTTAAGAAGAAAGCACCCATTGTTCAGGAAGAAACGGTACTCGATACAACCGGTCTTTCTGAAGAAGAAATCGCTAGGCTTAATGCAGAAGCAGTTCTCGCAAAATACGATAAAGAATCGGCTTTTAGAAACAGGCTTCCTAAGAACCTAAACATGATCGTAACCTTTATACTTATTGCCTTTTCCATCTTCCAACTTTGGACCAGCATGTCCCCTATACCAGCGCAGCTGCTGCGTGCTTACCATGTTGCGTTTGCACTCGCGTTGGTTTTTCTGCTTTACCCTGCCAAACAGGGTATGCGTAAGGATACAATCCCATGGTACGACTGGCTGCTTGCATTCGCAGCTATTGCTGCAGTGCTGTATATCCCTCTCAATTATAAATATCTCGTCTCAATTCAGGGGATATATAACCTGCGCGAAACAATAATAGGCATTGCAGGGATACTGCTTTTGATGGAAGCGTGCAGAAGAGTGGTTGGCCTGCCAATACTAATAATTGTTTCCACCTTCCTTCTTTATACGCTTTACGGTCACATAATACCTTTAAACAATATACTCCACCACAGGCAAATAGGTCTTGGCCGCGCAATCAACCATATGTTCTTTACAACTGAGGGCATATTCGGCACTCCTATAGGAGTAAGCGCAACGTTCATTTTCCTATTCATTCTTTTTGGCGCTTTCCTTGAAAAAACCGGTGTGGGCAGGATGTTCATAGACCTTGCTAACGCAATTGCCGGTAAGCGTATCGGCGGGCCGGCAAAGGTCGCCGTACTTTCAAGTGCGCTTCAGGGTACTGTATCAGGGAGTTCAGTTGCAAACACTGTTGGCACAGGTTCGTTTACAATCCCTGCAATGAAACGGCTTGGATATAAGCCCGAATTTGCAGGCGCAGTAGAAGCAGCCGCCTCAACAGGTGGCCAGATTATGCCGCCTATTATGGGCGCAGCTGCATTCCTTATGGCAGAAATAACAGGCAACACCTATGGACGCATTGTACTCTCTGCCGTTATTCCGGCAGTTCTGTATTTTTCAGGTATTTTTATGAGTGTCCACCATGAGGCGCGAAAACTTGGCCTTGTTGGGATGGATGCCCCAGAAGTGCCTAATCTTAAAGTAATCATAAAAGAACGCGGCCATCTTCTCATACCGCTTGCGTTTATGATCTACCTGCTCAGCAGCAGGCTTACGCCTACTTATGCTGCGCTAGGCGCAATACTTACATCGCTTATTGCACATTCAATAGGCTTCTGGTCGCTCTTGCCGGTAGTATTTATGGTTGTTGGCCTTAATACAGGCTTAGCAATAAGCTATTGCGCACTTGGCGCAATCGGCATATGGCTTATCATTTGCGCTATACGTCGTAACCTTGGCTTTGATATTCGTGAAATCCCTGAAGCACTAAGCAGCGGGGCACGTAGCGTAATAGCTGTTGCAGTTGCCTGTGCTATGGCTGGCATGATTGTAGGCACAGTTACAATGACAGGCTTAGGCTTGAAGTTTGCAAACGCGCTTGCAATGCTTGCAGGGGATAATATTTTCCTAATGATGTTCTTTACAATGATTGCCTCGATTTTACTTGGCATGGGTGTACCTACAACCGCAAACTACTTAATTACATCCACTATTTGCGCAAGGGCACTTATTGAGCTGCTCATGGTGCGAAACGGAGTATCCACGCCTACAATGGCAATTATAATAAGCGCGCATATGTTTGTGTTCTACTTCGGTATAATTGCGGATATTACGCCGCCTGTTGCATTGGCGGCTATGGCAGGCTCAGCCATAGCCAAGGGAGACCCGTTTAAAACAGGGGTTACTGCAACACGACTAGCAATAGGGGCATTTATTGTGCCGTATATCTTTGTGCTTAACCCGGCGATGCTTCTTATAGATGTAGATATTCCTGAAGTTCTGCTTAACGTAACTACAGCCCTGCTTGGCATGTATTCTATCTCAGGCGGTTTAGCGGGCTTCTTGCAGGATGATAACTACTGGTTCGAAAGCATCCTCCTCACAGGCGGCGGTCTGTGCATGATAATCCCAGGCTGGAAGTCTGATTTATTTGGCATGGTTATACTTGTCGCAATTATCGTGTTCCAGAAACTGCGCTCAAAAAAGAACGGCAGGCGCAAACCACAGCTTGCAAACAAGTAAGTATTAGAGTTTAAGCCGCTATATAGGCTGCTGACAAGGTGTCGGCGGCCTTTTTTTGTATGTGGAATTATGGTATAGTAGAAGAAACACTATAACACATCATTCTTGAAGAACGAAAATGCTATCAAAGCGAAATTGAACTTGTCATTATCAACAATTTAGTCCCTGAAGAACATCTAAAAAGGAAAGTAAATATAGCACAATACTAACATGAACTAGGAGGATACCAGCATGAAACTCATTGACATCACAAGAACCATACAAGAAGCGCCCATTTATCCTGGGGCGGCTCCCACTACCATTGACCGCGTATCTGACATGAACAAGGGTGCTGTATACAATTTCAGCCTGATTAACACCAACAGCCACGCAGGCACGCATGCCGACGCATACTGCCATTTCCTCATGGAAAGCAAAGTCGGGATGGACGAAATGCCGCTAGCCTTATATTATGGCCCCTGCAAGGTCGTGAGCGTCCCCGCTAACACCCTCATCACAAAAGATATTCTTTCAGGAAAGATAGAAAACGTGGAGCGCCTTGTCATCCATGGCGGAGGTCAAAGCTACCTCTCGAAATGTGGCGCGGACTATATCACGGCCTGCGGCATAAAAACAGTTGTAACCGATGCGTGGAGCGTTGCACCACTCGATAACGAGGCACAAATACACGGAATTATACTGGGTGCAGGCATCGCTGTTGTAGAAAACGTAATACTCGATGGCGTAGCCGATGGCAGCTATACGCTTTGCGCCTTCCCTACAAAATTCGGCGGTTGTGACGGTGCCCCTGTGCGCGCCGTGTTGATTAAGGAATAGTCATACTGCGGAGGCAAGCACCTGATAATCCGCAAAACAGAAGAAACTCGCACCCTGCCTTTTGCACGGATTTCGCTATTGCCGCCCTCAATTCTTTCAGTTTTTTGCTTATAAATAAACAACGCCCCATTCTCTTTATAAAATGGAGCATTTGTCAGTAAGCTCAATTAAGCCGTGCCCCATTAAGTTAAAGGCAATACTCAACGCATAAGCGCCTCCCATGTTAAGGCATTTACTTTGCCTGTTGGCGCAAGAGCGAATGCGACCTGGAAGCGTGCCACGTCAAGAGCTGTTGCTCGGCAATAACACCCGGTTATTCCGGCTGAGAGCATATTGTGCTTTAAAAGAGCATCCTGGAGCACAAACACATGCACACCGCAATCCCCCGGAATTAGCAAAGGATACCCGCCTTTTATTGAGGCAGGCTCTGCAATTAATTTTTCTACATGCAGCCACCCGGGGGTAAGCCCAAGGGGTTCCACACGGTCAAAGCCGCAGCAGGAGAGTGCAAGATCTGCAAGGTGAAGCTGCTCTTTAAAACTCAGCCTATATCCTATATCAAACGCAAGCCCAGCATAGTGGGCAGATTGGCCTATATGTACAGCTTCGCCTACGCGCCTGAAAGCATTGCGAACAAGATGAGGGCTTGAAAGCGCAAGCAAAAGGTCAAGCGCCTCAATTGCGCGCATATCTATCCACAGCAGGTCTGAAGCACTGCGAGAGCGCAAAGTTTCAATGCTGAGCAGGCTATGCTTTGCAAACGGCAAAGGGCTGCCTGGCAGTATTTCTCGCACAATCCATTCTTTTGAGTTAGGCTCAAATATATAAAGCACAGAAACCCTCCGCACCTAATTTAGCACTCCTGTTTCAGAGTATGATGGTTGTCGTGTGTAAGTGAAGGAATGTAACAGCTAAACATTTCCATACATATGCGCAACCTTGCGCTATGCGCCAAGTGGCTGTATAATACTGATATGTTTTTTGTACCAGCGAGCTTACAATTTGCCGCTTGCCCGGTTTTTGGCAGGCTGTTGCACCTGCACAATTATTATACGCTAAGCTCTGCTCTTTCAAGTACGCAACTCTTTGGTATTAAAATGCAACGCGTTGAATAATCACGCATTGCTAAAAATGAATAGTACAAAGGAGAATGACGCATGAATGATTATCTAAATTCCGTAGGAGTGCAAGTACCGCGCGTCCTGCTGCCATCAAGAGGAACTGATTATTCAAAATGGGCTGTTGTAGCCTGCGACCAATATACTTCCCAGCCCGAATACTGGGAAAGCGCAAAAAGCTTTATAGACGGCGCTCCTTCAAGCTTAAACCTCATACTCCCAGAAGCATACCTTGCCAAACCTAATGAAGCTGAAATGATAGCAGCCATTAAGGAAACCATGAGCCAATACATTGAGCAGAATGTGCTCGAAGAAAAGGAACCTGGCTTTGTTTTAGTCAGAAGGAAAACCGAAGGCAAAGAACGGCTTGGCCTCGTAATGGCACTTGACCTTGAGCAATACGACTACAACAAAGGTTCATCAACACTTATTCGTGCATCTGAGGGCACAATTGTCGATCGCATACCGCCAAGGCTTCGCATCCGCGAAGGCGCACCAATTGAACTGCCGCATATATTGGTTTTGATTGATGACCCTAATTGCACTGTTATTGAGCCTTTAGCAGAGAACACCAAGAATATGGAGCTGCTTTACGAGTGTGAGCTTATGCTTGGCGGCGGGCATGTAACAGGGCACCTTGTAAAAGATGAATTTCAAATAAAGAAAGTCTTGAGCGCGTTAAATGCACTTAAAGACATTTCAGCATTCGAAGAAAAATACGGCAAAGGGCGCAAACCCCTCCTCTTTGCAATGGGGGATGGCAACCACTCGTTTGCAACAGCTAAAGCATCATGGGAAGCCATAAAGAAAACTTTGCCTGAAGCAGAAATTGAGACTCACCCTGCACGTTATGCGCTTGTTGAAATTGAAAACGTACATGATGAAGGAATTGTATTTGAGCCAATCCATAGAGTATTATTCAAGGCCAACCCTAAGGAAGCGCTCGATATTCTATATGCGCTCATAAAAGAAGAAAACGGCAGCGCTGACATATTAAGCTTTGAAACTCGCGAAATGCTTGAGCTTGAGTTAGCTAAAACAGCGTCAAAAGCGCAGCTTCTGCCGTTTTTCCACGGCAAGCATTTTGGGCTCTATCACATACCAAACCCCACACAGCAGCTTTGCGTTGGAACACTTCAAGTTGCGCTTGATAAGCTTTTAAAGCTTTTGCCAAATGCAGAACTTGATTATATTCACGGTGAGGATGTTTTGCTTGAGCTCTCTTCGCGTGAAGATGCAGTAGGCTTCCTTCTGCCTGCAATGAAAAAGAGCGAGCTGTTTCCCACGATTATTTTTGATGGCGCACTCCCAAGGAAAACATTCTCTATGGGAGAAGCTAACGAAAAGAGATATTATGTTGAATGCAGAAGAATTTTGCCATAATGGAGGTTGCTTAAAGCATGCAGGTTAAGGTTGCAAAATTTGGCGGCAGCTCACTTGCGGATGCCGCACAATTTCGCAGAGTTAAGTCAATAGTTCTCTCAGACGAGGCGCGGCTGTTCGTTGTCCCATCAGCACCCGGCAAGCGTACATATACAGATGAAAAAATTACGGATTTGCTCTTTCAATGCCATGCCTTGGCAGAAGCAGGTGAGCATTTTGAGCAAGTCTTTGATATTATTGCGCAGCGCTTTATTGATATAGCGCATGAGCTGAATTTAACGCTTGACATTAGGCGCTATTTGCAAACCATTTGGCATGATATTAACAAAGGCGCATCTGTTGACTATACAGCTAGCCGCGGCGAATACCTAAACGGGCTGCTGCTTGCTGAATACCTTGGGTTTGATTTTGTTGATGCTTCAACGCTTGTGCGCTTCCACCCAACCGGAGCATTTGACTCTGCAGGCACACATGCGCTCATGCAGGCACAGCTTTTGGGCAAAAAGCATGTTGTAGTGCCGGGCTATTATGGGGCGCTTGAAGATGGCAGCATAAAGGTGTTCCCACGCGGAGGCGCAGATATAAGCGGTGCAATAGTTGCTCGCGGCGTAAGCGCTGATATTTATGAAAACTGGACCGATGTTTCAGGCTTCCTTATGGCTGACCCGAGAATAGTCAAGGACCCTATGACTATTCGCACAATAACCTACACAGAGCTTCGTGAGCTTGCATATATGGGTGCAAATGTGCTTCATGAGCATTCAATCTTCCCTGTAAGGCTTGCATGTATACCAATAAATATACGTAACACGAATGCACCTGAAGAAGAAGGCACGCTGATTGTGCCTGATACAGAGGGCAAGCCGCTCTATGGCAGGCTCACAGGTATTGCAGGAAGAGCCGGCTTTACAATAATTGCAATAGCTAAAGACGGCATGCACAGCGAGGTCGGCTTTGGCTATAAAGTGCTCTCAGTCTTAAAAAAGCATAATATTTCATTTGAGCACATACCAACTGGAATTGATACAATGTCTGTTATTATTGAGGAAAAAGAGCTTGAGGGTAAACGTAAAGTTCTTGTTGATGACCTTATGGACGAATGTGAGTCGGACTGCATAACGGTTTATGACAACCTGGCGCTTATAGCTACTGTTGGCCGCGGTATGGTGCGGCATATAGGCATAGCAGCAAAGCTTTTCACATCGCTTGCTGAATCAGGCATAAATATCAGAATGATTGACCAAGGTTCAAGCGAGCTTAATATAATTGTCGGCGTTGAAAGCGACCAGCTCGAGCCTGCTGTAAGAGCAATTTATGAGGCTTTTAAATAGGCAGAACGCCCAAACTTAATATAATATTCCTTAGCAGGCGGCATGCTTTAGCCGCCTGTTTTTGTTTCACACTTATACACCGCTGTTATAGTTTTTAATAAAACATAATAAATATCCCTTCTATTGGGCATACTTCCAATTCACAGGCAAATTTGGTTGGGAAAGGAAGTAATGCCAAATGCATTTAAGTTTAGCAGGCCTTTTTGGCCGAGATGTAGGAATTGACCTTGGTACAGTAAACACTGTAATTTCAAAACGCGATGAAGGCATTGTACTTAGAGAGAGGAGTGCAATTGCACTTGACCATGAAAAGCGGGTTGTTGCAGCAGGAGATGATGCAATGCTTATGCTTGGGAGAACCCCTGGGCAAGTGCAGGTAATACACCCTTTGCAGGATGGTGTAGTAGCTGACTTTAGGCTTTGTGAAGTTCTGCTGCGCCATTTTTTAGATAAGGCCGTAGGCCGTGCTGCACGCAGAGCGGGAATCCGCGCAGTTATTTGTGTTCCAGGTTGTGTAACAGATGTTGAAAAACGGGCGCTTGAAGAAGCTGCTCGCGGTGCTGGAGCACGCACTGCCTTCCTTATGGATGAACCTGTGGCTGCTGCAATAGGAGCTGGGTTGCCGGTTGATGAAGCAGTAGGCTCTCTCGTGGTTGATATAGGCGGCGGCACAACAGATGCTGCTGTGCTTGCCTTAGGCAGTGTTGTAAATAAGTATTCAGTACGTGCTGGCGGCACACATATAGACTCAGCCATAATGCAGCATATACGCCAAACATACGGGATGACAATAGGGTCGCGCACTGCTGAAGAGATTAAGCTGACTATTGGCGCTGCACTGCCAGGCGCTTCGCAAAATATGCAGGTGCGTGGGCGTGATTTAAGAACAGGGCTGCCGCGAACTTTAGAGCTTACTTCAATGGAAATTTACCGTGCAATGCTCCCACAGGTAATGAACATGCTTACATGCGTTCGCAACCTGCTCTCATTTACACCGCCTGAGCTCTCCGCTGATATATATGAGCGCGGCATGTGCCTTACAGGGGGAGGCGCACTTTTAAATGGCATTGGAGATTTTTTCGCTGCTGAAACAGGCATAGCGGTTTACATCGCACCATCACCATTGGATTGTGTAGCAGAAGGCGCACGCAAAGCTGTTGAGAACCTCGCCTACTACAGAAGCCGTGCAGTTTAGCTTGCACCCTTTTTTGCGGCAAACTTCCAATTTTTTATTATGACACCCATGTAAACCTTTACCTGCCCTGTGTTGCAGCAAAGACTGCATATGCTATAATACTTAAGATAGGATAGCGGGAGGGCAAAGGTGCGAAACCTGCTGAAAAACAAACCATTACTCATTGCGCTTTCAGCTGTTCTGCTGCTGGCGCTTTTAGCTGTGCTTACGACAAAAGAGCGCAAGCTCACCTTCATCGAAAGCGCAATAGGCTCAGTTTTTAAGCCTGTGCAGGCCTTTGCTTCGCGTGCTTCAGATTCTATTATTAATTTCGTAGAAGCATTGTTAAATACAACTGATGCAGATTTAGAAAACCAGCAGTTAAAAATTCATGTTGCATCTCTTGAACAAAGCTTAAGCGAAATGGAAGCGCTTCGCAAAGAGAACGAGAGGCTCAAGCAGATGCTCGCATTTGCGCAAAACACTCCGGATTTAAGCTATGCAACAGGGGCAGTCATTGGCCGCAGCCCTGGCATTTGGTTTGACACCTTTACAATCAGCGTTGGCAAGCTGCAAGGGGTGGAAAGAAATATGCCGGTTATAAGCTCAGGCGGTCTTTTAGGGCGCGTGAGCGAAGTCGGCGCTACATGGAGCAAGGTAATAGCAGTTATAGACTCTAGTATGAGCGTTAGCGTAATTGTTGATAGAACACGCGATAGCGGTATGGTACGCGGAACCCTTAAAGCAGGTTCAGGTGCAGATACGCTGGAGCTTTACTATTTGCCGTCGGACAGCGACCTTCTTCCTGGCGACAAAATTGTAACAAGCGGCATTGGCGGCCTTTACCCCAAAGGGCTCAACGTAGGTGAAGTGCTAACTGTAAGCCGAGCAGGAGAGAGTGAGTATAATGCAACCGTACGCCCGTCTGTTGATTTTAAGCATGTTGAAGAAGTTATGGTTGTAGTAGGCATGCCAGTGCCTGAGGAGGCAGCATGAACAGAAAACTCCTCGCGCTTTTATGTATATTGTTCTGCATTTACCTTGATTCCATGTTCTTTGCGCGTATAAACATACTCGGAATCCGCCCTGATGCAATGCTTGCAACAGTCGTAAGCTTTGCAGTTCACACAGGTTCAGCTGCAGGTGCAGGCCTTGGAGTTGCAGGCGGGCTTTTAATAGATTTGCTCTTTGGCCGAAACATAGGTTTATATGGTGCAATCTACCTTTGTGCAGGCTTTGGCGCCGGGTATTTCTACAAAAAGTTTTATGCGGATAATGTAATTATTCCTGCTGCTTCAGCAGCAGTTCTCGGTGTAGTAAAGGAGCTCCTGCTCGCGCTTATAGTGCGCTTAGGCGGAGCAAGGTTTTCATTTTTGAATGTATTTCTCCGGTTTATCCTACCAAGCGCACTTTTGACAGGCTTACTGTGCGCCTTGTTCCATGCTTTGCTAAAGCCCCTGACAGTGCCGCAAATACAGCGCAGGCAAGTTGTTTTAAGGCGCTAAAGCGAGCTGCTTTGTCTATACTCCAGAGTTTTATTTTGAAAGGAACCCGATGAAAGGCAGAGCCAAATCCCGATTATTTTTCTTAGCGCTGATTGTCTTCGCAATGATGGCAGCGCTAATTTTGCAGCTTGGGAAGCTGACCATATCCGAAGGCGACATGTATGCTGCCCAGGCATCAAGCCGCAGAACAACAACAATGTATACTACGGGTGCGCGCGGGCGAATTCTTGATAGAAACGGCATACCTCTTGCTTATGATGAAACGAGCTACAACGTACAGTTTTACAGGGACCCTGAGCGGCTTAGCCCGACTGACAGCGCGCTTTATACTGAGGCGCTCTTAACTACTATTTCAATAATAGAAGCAGGCGGAGGCACAACAATTGACACCTCCTACATACGCATGGATGAGTTGGGCGGCCTCTACTATAATTGGGGAGTTGAGGCGCCTGCTTCGCAAAAAGCAAGGTATTTAAACTTTTGCAATGCAATGGGCTTTAGAATGCCCGACCCTGATGATACAAGCACTTGGATAACTGCTGAGGAGGCTTACCGCAAGCTCAGGCATCTTTGGAAAATCCCCGAAAAACTGCCGTTTTCAGAAGCAGTTAAACTCATGTCCGTTCGCCAGGAAGTCAACATGAACAAATGGCGGGCTTATGAGCCTGTGACAATAGCTTTTAATGTGCCAATGGAAGTTGTTGCAGAACTTGATATGCGCGCTGATGAGTTGCCCGGAATACGCACAATGCAGAGCACATCCCGCGTATACCCCTGGGGGACTTCAGCTGCACATATCCTTGGCTACCTCAGCCGCCAAGTCTCTGATGAAATGTCTATTCTCAGCATGCAGCGCATGGGTTATTCGCTCGAGCAGTATAAGGACATACCAAATATCTTTGCAACAAATAAGGAAGGCAACCCAGTTTGGGGTGTTGATGGCGGCGCAGTAGTTCAAATGACAAAAAT
Source organism: uncultured Oscillospiraceae bacterium (assembly GCA_964461335.1). GTDB lineage: Bacteria > Bacillota > Clostridia > Christensenellales > CAG-138 > JAKJBL01. The sequence continues at coordinate 16,795 of CAYWTY010000014.1, read as the reverse complement.
GGGCTACTCATACAACGATTATATCGGAGTTGCAGGCGTTGAGCGTACAATGGAAAACTTCCTAAGTGCAAGCACAAACGTCAATCGTGGTACAAAAATAGTTGAAATAAACAAGCATGGCACAGTAACGCGGGAACTTGAGAAAACTCCATCTTCAAATGGGAACGATGTGATGCTGACAATTGACCTTTCTCTTCAAAAGGTGACTGAAGCTGCGCTTGCAAATGCCATTTTAAGAATCAATGACTATGAGCAGGTTTTGCTACAAACAAAGCCTGAATATTACTTAAAGCGCCGTCAGGAGCTTGCCGCAATCAAAACTGCACAATCAGGCAGTATTGTTGTGCTTGATGTAAATACAGGCAAAGTGCTTGCTATGGCATCGTACCCTGCATTTGACCCCAATAGCTTTATAAGGGGGCTAACTGAAGCCGAACTCTCTGAGCTTGGCTTTGGCGAAAACCCTAAAAACCCCAATATGCCTACTCTTAACCGTGCGATAGCCTCACGCTTGGCGCCAGGCTCAATTTTTAAAATGGCTACAGGGCTTGCTGGGCTTATGGAAGGCAAAATAACAACAACTTCCTTAATTACAGACGGAGGCAAATACACTAATTTTATAAATGGCGATGAAATAAAAGAAAGTGAAGCGCCCGAATGCTGGATATACCCGGGCAGGCATGGAAGCCTCACCCTTTCTGAAGCTTTGACTGTAAGCTGCAACTACTATTTCTTTACTGTTGCAGACAGAGTAGGCATACAAAAACTAAACGAGTGGGCAACACATCTTGGCTTAAACACACCAACAGGCATAGAACTGCCCGGAGAATTAAGCAGCCACGTTGGCGGGCAGAAGGTGCTTTATGATAATTCAGCAGAACTAAAAGACCAAAAAAGCAGCCTTCCCGGCTATGTGTTCCGCCAACTTGAAGCATACCTAAAGGCTATACTTAAAGAGCGCAACATGGAAGTAGATGATGAGGCTGTTGCAGTTTGCGCACAGGCGCTACTTAAGCTCCAGTCAGGCTCAACAGAAAGCGAGTTCGGCCCGGATATCCGGCGTATTTTGCGTGAAAAGCTGGGCTTGCCTATTGGGATTACCAGAACTCAGGATTGGGTGCCGAGAATTTCATCCATGCTTACTGAGCTGCAATGGAAACCTGCTATGACAATTCGCTCTGGCATAGGTCAGGCAACTACTCTTGTTACGCCTGTTGGTGTAGCGCGCTATGCAGCAGCCTTTGGCAATGGCGGCACAGTATATGATGTGCATATTGTAGATAGAATTCTTAACGAAAAGGGGTCAGTTGTGGAAATCTTTGAGCCCTCTGTTTTTGATAAAATCGATGCGCCGGATGAATACTGGGCAGCAATACGCGATGGGCTAAAAGGCGTTGTCTCACCTGAGGACGGAGGAACAGCAGCTCAGGCGTTTTCCAAAGAATTTGACACTGAGGGTTACCTAAAGCGCATAATCGGCAAATCCGGCACAGCGCAGGTTTCTACATCAAAGGTCTCAAACGTTGATATTGAAAACACATCATGGTTCATAACGCTGCTTCCGCGTGAAGCGCCTGAAATTGTAATAATTACCTGCATCCCGCACGGCTTCTCCGGTTCACGCGCAGGAGGGCCTGCTGTTGAGGAGATTACACGCTATTATCTTGATAGAAAATCAGGCATGGCAAAGGACAATTTAGTCCCTGTTAACGGGCTTATACCCTAAGATAAAAAAGTTTTACTTAATGCGTTAGCCTTAAAGTACAGCTGCACAATAATAATGCTTAAGAGCGCCCTATTATTTATTATTATTTAATAAAGCCTGCTTTTCAATAGTACCTTTATTCATATTTACCCGGGAAATACATGTAGAACATACAGGGCTTGCCCCCGCTTGAAAGCTTGCGGCGCTTATTAGCACGCTTGCCGTAAACTCGTTCAAATTCAAGATGTGATGAAATAATGTTTATGCTCCAAAGCGGCAGCCTTGTAAATATAACCCGCATTTGCCTATAAAGCTGCTCTGCACTGTTTTTATCAAGCATCCGCTCACCATAGGGCGGGTTTGTAATGAGTATGCCGGATTTACTGCTTTCTTCTAAATCCTTAAGTGCGCGTATCTTAAAGTTTGGGCTAACTTTGGCTCTTTGCGCATGGAAGTTGCACAACTCTATGCTTTTTGCGTCAATGTCGCTGCCTTCTATTTGTGTGGGCGCTTTAATAATTAAGCTTTGCGCCTCTTCCCTTGCAAGCTTGAACTCTTGTGTAGAAATAAATGACCAAGATTCTGCTGCAAAGCTGCGCAGCAGCCCAGGAGCTTGGTTTTTCGCAATCAATGCAGCTTCTATTGGCAAAGTTCCGGAGCCGCACATAGGGTCAAGGAAGCTTTGTGCGCCATTATACTGTGCAAGAAGCACAAGCCCTGCTGCAAGCGTTTCACTAAGCGGCGCCTCAACATTTCGCGTGCGATAGCCTCGGCGGGCAAGCCCAGCCCCGCAGGCATCAAGCGCAAGCGTTGCAATGTTTTTAAAAAGAGCCACCTCAACAATTACTTTTGCTCCGGTTTCAGGGATTATCTGTGTTCGATAAGCCGCGCGCAGGTTTTCAACAATAGCCTTTTTTGTAATCCGCTGGCAGTCGGAAACACTGAAAAGGCCGCTCTTTGCAGATTTGCCTGTAACATGTATACTCGCATCCTTTGGAAGATACTGCTTCCACTTAAGCGCAGCTACACCATCAAAGAGCGCCTCGAAGCTTTCCGCATGGAAGCTGCCTACTTCTAATAACACGCGCTCTGCAGTACGCAGAAAGAGCAAAGCCCGGGCTAAGTCGTTTTCATTGCCGCTAAAGCGTATTACTGCGTCGCTTACATCGATTACAGTTATTTCAAGCTTCTTCAATTCAGCTGCTACTATTGCTTCAAGCCCAAGCCTGCAGGTTGCTATAAACTTCATATCAACTACTGCTCCAAATTGAGCATGAGCTTATTTATTGCATTATTGAGCCGAACCTGTGAGATGCCATAGGTATTGCAAAGCCGAAGCTTACTAACTTCTTCGCCAATCTTGCGGCATGCAATGTATTCAATTGCTGCTGCAACTGCATTTACCTGCGGTGGGCGCAGCTTGGGTATTGACCCGGCGTTGTATAGGCTTTCCATATAGCGGCGGAAGGTTTCTGTTGCTTCGACTATGCAGCTGTTGGATTGCACCTGCTGCATTGCCTCCATTACAGTTTCAAAAACGCGCCTGTATGCTGCAGGCACCCGGTTGCCCGCATGCCGAATGCTTACTTTGCTTTGTACCAGCCGTCCATCAAGATAAGCAATGTACGGCTCAGCCGCATTCATTTGCTTTAGCATGCCAAATACATCCTGCTTAATGGAGTCAGGCTGCATTTGGTCGAGCTGGAAATGTCTAAGCACACGCTCAGCTTCGCTATCTCCAAAGCTTGCAATCATAGATAGGATGCCGCGTTTTGCCGAAAGTTCAGGCAGGCGCAGGCTCCAGAAAAGAAGCCAGCGGAAACTCTCATCATTTTCCCAGCGCTTTAAGCTCTCCTCATGGGGCAGCCGGCTTACTTCGTTGATTTTTCGCACCCTGCGCAAAACCTCAATATACGGAACCTGATAATGAAAAAGCCAGTCAATATCTTCTGCTCTATTATGTTTTGCCGCACTGCATATGCGCCTGTAATAAGCTGCGATAGTATCCGTTGGGTCAATTTTCAACAATCTGTCGTAACAGTTAAGCGCCTGATCATATTGGCCAAGGTGATACCTCGTGACTGCAAGCCTGTGCAAAGTGCCTTCATCATAAGGGAAGGCGACCTGCAGCTTCTTAAGCACTGCAAGCGCTTCGTGCATACGGCCAAGCTCCATAAATACAACAGCCATCCTGTTCCAATCCTGTGGGTCCAGAGTGCTTGCCTGCTTAAGGAAATCGATTTCGCGCTGTACTCCGTCATCATCTTTTGCTGCGTGCAAAAATAAGAGCAGGTTGCAGTGCGCCTGAACATCATCCGGCGCTTCAGAAAGAACGCTGCGCACAGCCTCCATGGCTCGCTTATAGTCTTTTTTGCAAAAATGCGCAAGCGCCAAGTTACTGCGGACAAAGCGCATATCCGAGTACTTATCAGCAGCTTCGGATAGAACCCGAATAGCGTCTTCCATTCTGCCGTTTTCAAGAAGCTGCCTGCCTCTTTGGCAAATGCTAAGCGCTTCGCGTTCTTCAGGCAGCTGGATTCCGGGCATCCCGTAGAGGATGCTTTCATCTTCAATTACATCGAGCATATCGAGCGCATCTGAGACAAACTCTCCCTCAGGGTCAAGCGCCAAGTAGCTCTCAAGGCTGTCATGCGCCTGTGAAAACTCCTGCATCCCTACAAAATTGCAGGCTATACCAAAGAAACACTCTGACGGGCTCTCTTTAAGCGAAAGCAAAGGGAACAAGAGCTTGTTGCTCTGCTCGTAACGGTGCATTTCAGTTAATACTTCAGCTATTGCAAGCTGTATTTCTATGTTTTCAGGTTCGCGCCTTTGTGCCTGGCGATAGTGGCTGATTGCCTCAAGCAGGTTGTTGCGTTCAAGGCGCTCTATCCCTCGTTTTAAGAAGAACGCGCTGTCTCTTTCAAAAGGCAGCACTCTTCCCTTATGTTCTTGTTTGTTCTTTTTCATTTTACTCACCTGCTCATAAAAACTCATGCAGTCTGTAAGAAAAGGTATTTCCTAGAGACCCAAAACTTCACTATTTCAATTACCCCTTTTTGCGCATATCTTTTTTAGCGCTTAGCCTGAAACTGGATGCGTTCTGTCTTAGCGCGAACTGGGCTAAATGTGAACGCTTCAAAGGCTTCTACCTCTTTAAAGCCGGAGGCTTTTAGGGCCTGCTCTATTTCACGCTTAGAGTGTGCGCGCTGAAGATGGTACTCCATAAAACGCTCATACAGCGCACCGCATTTGTTAAACACCGTTAGCTCCATTTCAACAAGATGCGAAAGTCTATCGCAGTTGTTGCGCCACAGGTATGCAGAGTTCTCTAAAGCTTCGCCAAATACATTATTTGCAAGCACTGTTTCAAGCTTGTAGCGGGAGCTTATGTCAAAAAGGAGCAGCCCTCCAGGTACAAGCGCCCCATGTGCGGCTTCAAAAAACTTAAGCACATCAGCCATTGAGGTTAGGTAGTTAACCCCATCACATGCACAGCAAATAGCATCAACAGGCTTGTGCAGTGAAAGCTCACGCATATCCTGCAAAACAAGGGGGAACCTCTTGCCTTGCGCTTGCGCCTTTAACTGCGCAATATAGAGCATATCAGGCGAAGAGTCAACCCCTGTAACACAATATCCTGCATTACAAAGGCGAAGTGCGATTTCTCCTGTGCCGCATGCGCAATCAAGCACTGTTTTAACAGGGTGCGCATTAGAGCGCAGCATTGTTTTTATATGCTCCGCCCATGCTTTATAGTCAACATCGTGCATAAGCACATCATATACTGCAGCAAGCCTGCCATATGCTTCGCCAATAGGTTGCTTCATATGTTTATTTTACACTTTATTTCGCGGCTGTGCAACGCAGGCAAGCAGTAGATTTTAATCTCCGTTATGCATGAATGCAAAAGTTTTCCTGCAGATTCTCCTTGAGTTTTATACAGAGTGAGGTTTGACTTAGCTGCTTGTTTGTGCTATACTTTCCCCCAATCGCATAGGATAATCTTACTTCCTCACTTAAAACTTTCAAGGGGGAAACACTTAGAATATGACCCAATACACACTTGCAGTTGTAGGCGCAACAGGCATGGTAGGCAGAAAGATTCTGCAAGTACTTGAAGAACGGCGTTTACCTATAAAAGAATACTATTTTTTCGCATCCAAACACAGCGCAGGCACCAAGCTGCGCTTTTTGGGCGAGGATATTTTAGTGCGCGAGCTGCACGAAAACTGTTTTGTTGGGCTTAATATTGATATTGTGCTGTTTTCTGCAGGTGGCGCAGTCTCTGAGAAGTTCGCGCCTTATGCAGTTGAAGCTGGTGCAGCAGTAATAGACAACTCCAGTTTTTGGCGCATGGACCCGGATGTTCCCCTTATTGTGCCGGAAGTTAACCCGGAACACCTCCCCCTGTATAGAAAAAAGGGCATAATTGCTAACCCGAACTGCTCAACTATTCAGGCAATGGTTGTACTTAAGCCTCTTGCTGCTAAATACGGGCTAAAGCGCATTATTTATTCAACATATCAGTCAGTTTCTGGCGCTGGCCGCGGCGGATATCAAGATTTAGAAGAGGGTTTAAAGGGAAACCCCCCGACAAAATTCAACTACCCGATTGCAGGCAACTGCATACCGCATATTGACTCGTTCCTAGACAATGGCTATACAAAAGAAGAGCAAAAGATGGTTGATGAAACGCGCAAGATTCTTTCCCTTCCTGAGTTGCCTATAACTGCAACAGCAGTGCGCGTACCTGTTTTCTTTTCCCATTCTGAAAGCATTAACATAGAATTAGGCTCTGCTTTTGAGCTGGAAGAGCTGCGCGAACTGCTTAAAAAAGCGCCAGGCCTTGTTGTACTTGACGAGCCAAGCTCAAATAAATACCCTATGCCTATATTCGCAGAAGGTACTGACCCTGTTTATGTTGGCCGCATACGCAGGGACTTCTCAATAGAAAATGGTGTTAACCTGTGGTGCGTTGCAGATAATGTGCGTAAAGGCGCAGCTACAAACGCAGTTATGATAGCCCAAGAACTCATACGACAATGGCAGGAATAAACCCCATAAGGGCAAATGTTCTGCTCTAGTACTGCTTTAGAAGGAGGCAATTGAAGATGGCAATTTTTAAAGGCTCAGCTGTTGCAATAATTACCCCATTTACAAACGAGGGCATTGATTTTAAAGCCTTTTCTGCGCTTATTGAGCGCCAAATAACAGGCAAGACTGACGCTATAGTAGTATGCGGCACAACAGGCGAAGCCTCAACAATGGCGTCTGAAGAAAAACTCGCTGCAATAAGCTTTGCAATAAAACAAACAGCAAAGCGCGTACCCATTATTGCAGGAACAGGCGGAAACAATACAGCTACTGTTATTCGTGAGAGTAAAGCAGCAGAGGAAGCTGGAGCTGACGGCCTTCTCATTGTAACGCCCTACTACAACAAAACAACACAGGCAGGCCTTGTTGCGCATTTTAGCGCAGTTGCGGATGCTGTAAATATCCCGATTATTGTTTATAATGTGCCAGGCCGCACAGGGTTGAACCTTTTACCTGAGACAATGAAAAAGCTGCTTGCCCACAATAACATAGTCGGTATAAAAGAAGCAAGCGCAAACATAGAGCAGATTGTGCAGCTTGCGGCAATAGCGCCTGAATGCGATATTTATTCCGGCAATGACGACCATGTGCTTCCCTTGCTTTCGCTTGGGGGTAGCGGCGTTATATCTACAATAGCCAATGTTATCCCAGAGGATATGCATAACCTTTGCGAAGCGTATTTTCTTGGCAATATTAAAGAGGCAGCCCGGCTTCAGTTTAAAGTGCTGCCTATATGGAAAGCCGCATTTTCTGAAGTTAACCCAATTCCTATAAAAACTATGTGCGCTATGCTTGGCTTGTGCAGCGATTATTTGCGCCTTCCGCTTTGCCCGCCGAGCGAGGCTAACCGCGCTCTGATGGAAAAAGCGCTTAAAGATTATGGACTTATGTAGGATAAGGAGCCGGCAAGTATGATTAACTTAATTGTTAGCGGCGCGTGCGGGCAAATGGGCCGCACAATTATAAGGCTTGCGAAAGAGCAGCCTGAGTCGTTTTGTGTGCTTGCAGGTGCCGACCCCGGCGGCTGCACAGAATCAGAAGGCGTAGCTGTTGTTGCTGATATTCAAGATGCACCCAGTAATGCGGATGTAATTATTGATTTTTCGCGCCCGTCTGCTCTTCCAAAGCTCCTTCAGTACTCTCAGGCAAACGGCAGTCGCTTGGTTGTTGGTACAACAGGTTTATCTGAGCAGGATTTGCGCCTGCTTGAGCACGCAAGTGCAGTTGTTCCAATCTTCCAAAGCGGAAATATGGCACTTGGCGTTAACCTTCAAATAGAGCTCTTGAAAAAAGCTTCAGCAGCGCTTGGCGAAGCCTTTGATGTTGAAATTACCGAAAAGCACCACAACCGTAAAGTTGATGCACCAAGCGGAACTGCACTCATGCTCGCTAATGCAGTTAGTTCGCAATATCCGCAAGGCAGGCAGTATGTTTTTGGCAGGCACAGTATGGACTGCAGGCGCACAAAAGACGAAATCGGCTTCCATTCTCTGCGCGGCGGAACAGTTGTAGGAGAGCACAAGGTTGAGTTTTTCGGCAAGGATGAAGTCGTAAGCATAGGGCATAAGGCATACTCCAAACAAGTGTTTGCAACAGGTGCGCTGCGTGCTGCTAACTTCATTATGCATAAGCAGCCCGGCATATATAATATGCATGATCTTGTTACTGAGCGCGAGGTGCTCTCCCACTTGTACACAGATGATAACCAGGCAGTAATAACAATAAACTCTCTTCCAAGAGAAGTCGGCGTCTTGAGTCTTGTTTTTGAAACCATTGCCAAATGCAGCGTTTTTGTAGATATGATCAGCATGGCAGCCCTATGCGGCAGTGTAAGCTTTTCGCTACCAAGGGAGCAGCTTGCAACTGCGCTAAACGCCTTAAACGGGCTTAGGCCGAAGTTTGCAGGCCTCGATATACATGCACTTGACAATACCACTAAGCTTACTGTAGAAGGCCCGGGCATGGCGCTTCGCCATGGCGTTGCAGGGCAGCTGTTTTCAGTGCTTGCAGAAGCAGGCGTAGGGCTTGAGCTTGTAACAACAAGCGAAACCAAAATTTCGTGCTGCATAAGAAACAGCGATGTTTCTTCTGCGCTCGCTGCAATATCCAAGCATTTTGAGCTTTAGCTTCTTAACCGGGCTATACCCATAAAAAAAGTGGCTGATGCCACTTTTTTATTTACCAGAACTTTGTGTTTATATATCTTCGCTCAGCACTTTTGCTATTGCAACGCCTGAACTCGTACCTAGCCTGTTTGCACCTGCCTTAAGCATTTCAATTGCAGCAGCATAATCTCGAATTCCGCCGGAAGCTTTAACACCCATCCCTTCCCCTACTGTGCTGCGCATAAGGCGCACATCATGCGCTGTTGCTCCGCCTCCAATAAAACCTGTTGATGTTTTTACAAACTCTGCGCCTGCTTCTTTTGCACAAAGGCATGCTTTGACCTTTTCTTCATCAGTAAGCAGGCTTGTTTCTATTATGACTTTTAGAATTGCCTTGCCAAAAATAGCATCTCTAACAGCTTTAATGTCGCTATAAACCAATTCCCAAGCTCCTGACTTTAAGGCGCAGTTATTTATGACCATATCCACTTCTTTCGCCCCAAGGTTAGCGCATGCCTCAGCCTCAAATGCCTTTACCTTTGTAAGAGTTGCTCCAAGCGGGAAGCCTATAACACAGCAAGGCAGCACCTCACTTGATGCAAGCCGATTGGCAACAAATTCAATATAGCACGGGTTAACGCAAACGCTTGCAAACCCATATTCCATTGCTTCATCGCACAACTTTAAAACCTGCCCTTCTAAAGCATCAGGCTTAAGCAAAGTGTGGTCAATTGCTTTTAATAAGCTCGATTTAAGGAGCCTGCCATTATCTTCGCCCTGTAAAACGGTTTTCGCCATTTTTCATCCTCCTTGTTTTGCCGGTATTTTATAGCTTAAAAGTTTTTAGGCATATATATCCTTTTTTATATTATCCCCTTCTTTTTGTGCTAATACAAGTTTTGCTGCACAATATACCATGTGTTTGTTCATAGCTCTAAATTCACCCGAATATATATTTGCAATAACTTTCTCAAGGAGTATACTATATTTGAACGCTCTACATATGTTTTATAGGTAATCAACTATCGAAAAGTATTTATTATACCTGTAAGGAGGCCTATTGAATGGAAGCAGTCTATTTTGCGATTGCATCTGCAGCTATCGCGCTTCTTCTTGCTGCAGTATTTTTTTGCTTAAACAAGCGCATTAAAGTTGAAGATGCCCGTATTACGGAAATCTCCGGCTATATTAGGGAGGGTGCTATGGCATTTCTCCGCCGCGAATATAAAGTTATTGGAATATTTGTGGCTGCTTTTGCACTGCTGCTTTTCTTTTTGCCGAAAATGGGGCTTAATGTTGCAATAAGCTTCGTCATAGGCGCTGTGTTTTCTGTGCTTGCCGGCTTTATAGGGATGGAAAGCGCTACGCTCGCAAACGCGCGTACTGCCCAAGCTGCCACAGAATCCGAACGTATGGCGCTTAATGTTGCGTTTACAGGCGGCTCAATTATGGGGCTTTGCGTTGTAGGGCTTGGAGTGCTTGGGCTTTCAATCTGTTACCTAGCATTTGGTGATATGCTGACTTTAACAGGCTTTTCTGTCGGCGCAAGCTCAGTCGCGTTGTTTTCGCGCGTTGGGGGCGGCATATATACAAAAGCCGCAGATGTTGGCGCAGACCTTGTAGGCAAGGTAGAAACTGGCATACCTGAGGATGACCCTCGTAACCCTGCTGTAATTGCAGACAATGTTGGCGATAATGTCGGCGATGTCGCTGGCATGGGCGCAGACCTCTTTGAAAGCTATGTGAGCTCAATTGTTTCAGCAATTATTCTCGGCCTAACCGCCTATACGCTTAAAGGTGTATTTTTTGTAATGGCGCTTGTTGCACTCGGGGTTATAGCCTCAATTTTGGGGTTGCTGTGTGTAAAGGTGTTTAAAAAAGGCGACCCACAGCGTTTGATGATGGCTGGAACATATATTAGCATGGCAATTTTGCTAATAGGCGCGTTCTTCCTTGACCGCTACATTCTCGGCGGTTGGAGGCAATTTGTTGCAATACTTACGGGTGTTATCTCAGGTGTTGCAATAGGGATACTTACAGAGCGCTACACATCCGAAAACTTTAAGCATGTGCAGTCCATAGTCACCCAAAGCCAGACAGGCGCTGCAACAAACATCCTCTCAGGGCTTTCAATCGGCATGCGCTCAACAGCCTTCCCTGTTATAGCCATTGTTGGGGCTGTTATTCTTTCGTTTTCTTGTGCAGGGCTTTTCGGAGTTGCGCTTTCTGCTTTAGGCATGCTTGCTACTGTTGGCGCAATTATTGCTGTTGACGCATATGGACCTATTGCAGACAATGCAGGCGGAATAGCGGAAATGGCAAATCTGCCTGCGCATGTGCGCCAAGTAACAGATAAGCTTGACTCAATAGGCAATACAACAGCTGCAATAGGTAAAGGCTTTGCAATAGGCTCTGCAGCTTTAACTGCACTTGCGCTGCTTTCCTCTTACGCACAAACAGTTGGGCTTGAGTTTGTCAACCTCCTTGACGCATATGTAATAGGCGGGCTCTTAATTGGGGCAATGCTTGTATATTTATTTTCTGCAATGGCAATTGAGGCTGTAAGCCGCTCAGCAGGCGAGATTATTCGCGAAGTCCGCCGCCAGTTTAAAGAAATCCCGGGTCTGCTCGAAGGCACAGGCAAGGCGGACTATAAAAAATGCGTTGATATTTCAACTACCGCAGCGCTTAAGGAAATGGTTGTGCCCGGGCTGCTCGCAATAGGCTCGCCTCTGCTTGTAGGGCTAATCCTTGGGACTGCAGCGCTTGCAGGTATGCTTATTGGTGCGACTGCCTGCGGGCTTCTTATGGCAGTGCAGATGGCTAACTCTGGCGGAGCTTGGGATAATGCCAAAAAAGCAATTGAGCAGCAGGGCAAGGGTACACCGCAGCATGCTGCTGCTGTAATAGGGGATACTGTAGGCGACCCGCTTAAGGATACTGCTGGCCCTTCGCTTAATATACTAATTAAGCTCATGAGCATTGTAGCACTATTATTTGCGCCGTTTTTCCTAAAATAAAGGCTTTTATTAGGCATAAACAGCGCATATTTCTACATTGTGGTTGCAAAAGCTCACTATTTATGCCCGCTGCAGCTGTGTTTAGGGCATAAAACAAACTCATAGGCAGGTAAACCATGCTTTTGTTAAAAAATGCGGATTTGCTATTGTTTGAGGATGGCGTAAAAGTCTTAAAAAACGGGCACATAGGTATTGACGGGAATTTAATCCGCTATATTGGTACAGAGCTGCCTAAGGAAACCTACGAAACCCAAAAAGACATGACCGATCACCTGCTCATGCCAGGGCTTTATAACTTGCATACACACGCTTCAATGACTTTGCTACGGGGGCTTGGGAGCAGACTGCCGTTAGATAAATGGCTGCATGATGTTATATTTCCAATTGAAGCAAAGCTTACAGTAGAGGATATTAGCGTAGGCACAAGGCTTGCAATGCTCGAAATGCTATCTTCAGGCATAGTCAGCTTTTCAGATATGTATGATAACCCCCATATCACAGCAGATGAAGTGCTTAAAGCAGGCATGCGCGCAAACCTGAACCGCCCGCTTCTCTCCTTTTCTCAAACAGAAGATTATGAAGCAAACTGGAGAGTAAGAAAATCAAGAGAGTTTTTCAAGGAGTATAATGGCGCAGGCAATGGCAGAGTAATAGTAGATTTTGGCATTCATGCCGAATATACATCAAAACCGCTCCATGTGCAGCGCTATGCAGAGGAATGCCTGCAAGCTGGCGCAATTATGCACGTTCACCTTTCTGAAACTTCAAAAGAACACGAGGCCTGCAAGGCGCGCTACAACAAAACCCCAACAGAATGGTTTTATGACCTTGGAGTTTTCGAAAACCCGACAATTGCCGCCCACTGCGTAAAAGTTGAAGATGGGGATATTGAGCTGCTCCATGAAAAGGGGGTAGTATGCGTCCATAACCCTACAAGCAATATGAAACTTGGAAGCGGTTTTATGCCGATAAAAAAGCTTCTTCAACGCGGGCTCATGCTTGCACTTGGAACTGATGGCGCTGCAAGCAACAATAACCAGAACATGTTTGAGGAAATGCACCTTGCTTCAATCATTCATAATGGGTTTATGGAAGACCCTGAAATTATAAAGCCGGAAGACATTCTTTTGATGGCAACAAGAAACAGTGCAGCCGCCCAGGCAAGGCCTCTTTGCGGTGAGCTTGCAGAAGGCAAAAAGGCGGACATTATCGCTATACGAACTTGTGCGCCCCATCTTTTACCCTGCCATGATTTACCTGCGCTGCTCGTCTATTCCTGCCAAGCAAGCGATGTTGCAATGACTATGGTTGATGGCGTTATACTTTATGAAAACGGGGTTTACACTACACTTGATATTGATAAAATAAAGCATGATACAAAAAGGGCAGTTAGCCGCTTATTTGGCTAGAGCAAATTAACTTCAAGCACTTAGACGGATATATGGGCATTGGAGGACTTGCCCATATATCCGTCAATTTAATCAGCTACTGCAAACTCAAAAACAAACTAATCAAGCTCTATTTCAAGGACTTCTCCTGTGTAAGCGTCAACTTTTACTTCATATTTGCTAAAGTCAGTAATGATTTCTATTTTGTAAACGAGACGGCCGTGCTCTGTTTCAAGCTCTACTTCAGTTACTTGCCCAGGAACCTTACCCAAGGCAGCCTCAACTGCAAACAAAGGCGTAACCCTGCTGTTATACCAAGGGTCATTGTGCATAGCAATACCTCCTGCTAAAATACAGTTTTACTGATACACTATGCGGTATTAAAGTTTTGGGGACTGAAAAACAAAAACATCAGCCTAAGAAAGCATCGTCTTTTCTAAAATGCCGCGCTTATAAAGCACCTTTAGCCAATGGAGTCGGGAAGCTTCAGCCATCTCTTTTGGGCATTGCTCCATCTCTTATATAAAAGAGCTGCAACCCATTGCCTAGGTATGGCTTTACCAAGCAGCGACAAGATTCTATTAAGCAAGCCTGGGATATAAATACAACATCCTTTTTGCGCTTTATTAAGTGTTCTGCGCGCTACGAGCTCAAGCGGGTTTGTAGTTAGCCCGCCCCAAATACCCTGCGCCTGTATGCTTCTTACAACATCAGGGGTTGTAGCAAGGCCGCCAGGGCAAAGCGTAAGCACACTTGCGTCTGAATGTTTCAGCTCCTGGTTCAAGGACGTTGAAAAATCTAAAATAAAGCGTTTAGAAGCAGCATAAGCAGCTTTAAGCGGCATAGGGAACATGGAGGCAAGGCTTGATACAAAAACAATATAGAAATGGCTGCCCATTTTTCTGCGGCTTAGAATTGCATGGGTTATGCGAAGTGTTGCAGCATTGTTCACTGTTGCAATTTTTACAACTGCCTCGCGCTCACGCTTTATGAAGCTGCCCTCAAAATCAAGGCCTGCAATATTTAGAAGCATGTCGAAGCGGATATTATGCTCATCAAGCACTTCAAGCATTTCGTCAACACTTTTTGAGCTTGTCAAATCGCATGCGCTTGCTGCGACTGTCGCATTAAACCTGCGCTCAAGGCCGCACTTTATTAAGCTTAGGCCGTTAGCGTCAACATCAGTTAAAAAGAGATTGTACCCGCGATTCGCACACTCGACTGCCAATGCACGGCCTAAGCCTCCTGATGCGCCCGTTATAAACACGTTCATATATGGAGCTCCTTTCCATAACTGATTCCACAAAGGCATTCACTAAGCTTAAAGAGCCTGTTTGCGTTTTCGCTTGTTACCCTTTTGCTGTAAGCACCCTCCTTACAGTTATGATAATAGAAGCCCTTTGGTTCATACGCCTGATCACACAAAAACGCATAGGTTTTTGCAGGAAGAGATGCAACAGTGCCAAAATGCTTCCTCAATGCCCAAACAAAGTTAACTAGCCCCTCTGTTTGTTTGTTGCCTATATCTGTTTTTACCAAGCCTGGGTCTACTACATAAGCGCGAATGCCTGCTAAAGCATATCTATCGTTTAACCCTTTTGCAAAAAGCGTATCGCAAAGTTTTGACTGTTTATAAGCAAGAAGCGGGTTATAACATTTGCTAAGCATTACATCATCCCAATGAACTTTAGTTCCCTTATGCGATTTACTGCCTGTCATTATTACCCTGCCTCTGCATTTTTTCAGCATGGGCAGCAGCTCATGCGTCAAAAGAAAGCCCGAAAGAAAATTAAGCGAAAATTGCTGCTCATAACCCTCTGCGGTTGTCATGTACCAGCTGCGCACGCAGCCCGCATTATTTATCAGCACATTTAGCTCACCATTACAGTGTTCTTCAAGGTAAGCCTTAAGCGCCTGTGCAACACGGCTCACCTCACATAACTGCATGAGGTCAGCATAAAAGAACCTTATTTGCGCAGAAGGGTTTTTAGAGAGGATATAAGCTTCTGCGCGTTTTCCGGTTTCCTCATTGCGGCCAAGCACAATGACATTAAAGCCCTTACCCGAAAGCAGGCATGCAGTTTCAAGCCCAATGCCAGATGTCGCGCCTGTAATAATTGCAGTTTTCATTTTAGCTCCTTTAACCCACATACCCAAACCAGCCCCACGCATGCCAAAACTCAAATGCGCCTGAACTTTGCATTGACACAAAAACGCCTAAAAGAAAGCTTGCAGCAAATATTATTAGAAATATCCGCAAAGCTAAGCGAAGCCGCACACTTAAGCTCTCGCTAAAAAGCGGTTTTCGCCTTGCACAAAAAGAACCCTCTTCCTCAGTATTCTTCGTAGAACGCCTAAATGGGCACAAAAGGCTCCGCATGTAAGTAAAGCAATAAATTAAAGCAACTGTTGCCAAAGCCGAAAGTGCTAAAATTGCTATACCGAATATTGCAGCGCTTCCAAATGGCATAGGCGGAAGGAAAGCAGCAATATTCAACCTCAATAGCAGGCACACACCAATTGCAAGGCAAGCAAGCGCAACCGCTCCAAATACTACACTAAGCGCTCCTAGCGTAATAAGTGAAACTGCTGCAAAAGAACCCCGCAAGGCAAAGGCACTAATGGCGTTGCGCCTTTTTGCTTGTTTTAAAGTTTCAGAGCCTGCTTCAAACTGGGCTGCTAAAGTTAGCGGGTCTCCGAGCTTTGCAGCGATTTCTTCTTCACTTAGGCCGTCTGCCAGCTTAAACGCAAAGTGCTGCTTATACTCACCTATTATTTCAGCAGCATCTGCAAGATTGAGCTTGTTAAGCTCAGCGCTAAGTTTAGCCATAAACTCGCGTTCAGTCATTGTCTTTACCCTCCAATAAGGCTTCAATTGCATGTGCAAACTCTAAATACGCAACTCGTTCTTTTTCAAACGAATGGCGCCCCAATTTTGTAAGCGAATAATACTTACGCGGTGGGCCGCTGCTTTCTTCCTGAATGTAGGTAGTTAGGAGACCCTCGCTTTTAAGCTTGCGCAGAATGGGGTAAACTGTGCCATCAGCTATATTTATATGTTTGGATAAGTATTCTGAGATTTCATACCCATAAAAATCGCGTTTTGTCAAAAGCGAAAGTACGCAAAGCTCAAGCACACCTTTTTTATACTGAATATTCAAAGTCCCTCCTGCTGCTGCTTGTAGTACGCTTGGTATACTACTGTACTATGTCCAGTAGTAGTCCTTTGTCAATACCTTTATTTTAAACCTCACCATAGATTTATTAAGCCAACTTTAGGCTAAAAGGGGCAAGCGCTAATATGTTGCTGTTGCGCTTGCATAAACAGATAAAATAGTGTATAGTATTTTTCGCAGTCGTATGGGGCATTGGCACAGCTGGTAGCGCGCTGCGTTCGCAATGCAGAGGCCAGGGGTTCGAATCCCCTATGCTCCACCACCCAAATGTCAAGCCCGAGACAAAAAGAAATTTGTCTCGGGC